>DBXL01000201.1:0-4683 GCA_002309275.1 Ruminococcaceae bacterium UBA1213
TTTGTTCCGCCCCCTCCGCCGTCATCTGCCCGTTATTTCAGAATGCCTTTATTGTCATAGTAGTTCTGGTCGGAGAAATCAAGATTTTTTTCTTCCAGATTGCCGTCACTGTTTTTGAACAGATGTTTGCCGGCGGTATAACTGCGGTTCATACCGTATTTTTTGGTAACCGCACCTATCACAATAAAAACAACTACGCATACAATAATTTCCCAGCCCATGACAATTCCTCCTTGTTTTTCGTTAAAAAATCGGTTTAATTTGTGTTCGTTTGAACTGAAATTATCATAGCATATCTGCCGAAAAAATGTAATGAAAGAAATCCCGATTTTTATTTTAAAAAAGTCGGGATTTTTCTACTTTTCAGAAAAAGTGTATTTTTTTATGGGAGAGGAGAGTTTTGGCTTTATCAAGGGGGATATGCTTTACGGTATGCAAGGCACGATTTTCAAAGTACAGATATACTTGTATATTGCACGTGCCTGCCATTCTTTGCGGTATGCTTTGGGTTATCTTCACGCATTGTATTTTATCGAACGGGATATAGTAAGTTTTTAAAGTCAGTCTTTTGAAACCGCATACAACGAGATATTTTGAAGTAATGCCCAGATGGGAGTGTTCATGTGCAAACACTCTGAAAAGCATCCACCAAAAAAGCGGTATCAATAAAAATAGCAGGAGGGCTTTAAAGAGGTCGTTTATGATACTGAAATTATCGGCAAGCATGATGGCAAGGACTGTAACGGCTGTTACAAAAAACGGGAAATACAAATAGGCAGGCATGGTATTTTTAGCGGTACGGACCGACATTTTTTCCTTTGGAGAGATTTTCAGAAGCTTTTGCAGGGAGGTAAAAAATGTTTTTTTATGTTCGGGGGCGATAATGATACTTCTGTCACCTTTGAGCTTGCCTGAACCTATTGTAAAAATACCTGATGTATAAATTCCCATGAGATGCATAAGCAGTCCCTGTTCAACGGTTATGGCAGAAAGACAGGCTCTTTTGGTGAAGGTGATGTTTTTATTGACAAGCCCTTTTGAAATTACGATATATTCGCCTTGATTGTAGGTTTTAAAACCGCCGTAACGCATAAAGCAAAGTAACAAAGATACGATCCAGCCCATAATAAGCACACTTGCCGCACCTGCTGTTGCAGGCGGTATATTAAGGGCAATAAGACGTAAACGGAAATCCGACTGTGTACGCCAGATATTATTGGCAAGTTCATTTCCTGCCACGTCACCGAGCTTTGAAATGACGGGGGCTATAAAGAGAAGTCCTGCCGCAGGATTGGACCAGAATGCACACATTAAAAGAGTGCTTGTAAAATTGGCTTTGACACATGATGTTTCAGGGTTCATGTCGTGTATTTTTATCAGTATCCGTTTTGTGCTTCGGCGTGAGAAATAGGCGGATATATCATAACTTTTACTGAGTCCCGCAGGCGTGTCGAAAGATACTTTGACTGCTCCGAAAACGGCTGCAAGTGCATCAAGATTAAATACAATGGTCTGTATTTTTGAGTAAGGCACCGTAAAACGCCTTTTGATAAACAGACCTTCATGTATTTGTATGCCGTTTTCTATCAGTTTATATCGGTATCGGGTGTAGGAGTAAATTGCATAGGCGATTGCGGCTATTGCATACACTGCATTGAATCCCAGTGCCGTCACATATTCAAAAATATCTCTCGGTCTGTAAAGGAACTGCTGTATGATGGAAAGCAGTACGAGAAAGACGGATATTTTTAATTTTTTTATGATAGAAAAGGGGTGAGTTTTTTTATATTTTCTTTTTTCCATGGCGTTCACCTGAATGTTCTATGCGGTTTTTGAGGCGGTAGGCGTTGATAAGAGTAATCTGACTGACACTTTCAAAAGAACCTGCCATCATCAGCCTTACGGAACACAGCCCATAAATTTTCTGTAAATAGCCCTGAGAAATTACACAGTATTGTATTTGTGAAACAGGTATTTTTGTCTGATGATATACAAAAACACCGCTGCTTATGGAGATAATATCTTTTTCAAAGAAATAACCGCATTTTTTGTAAAGCGTGGGAAAGTAGAATATTATCATCAGAAAGTAGGTGATAATGGCGGCTATTCCCAGAAATACCGACCAATTCGGGAAAAATACAAACATTCCGCCGTCAAGGAATGAAAACAGTATCAAAATAACAGTAGCCCTTATCCGCCATAAATGAATGCATTTTTCCGAAAGCAGATTGTTCTGCATGGCAATCCCCCCGTTCTGATATATATTTTATCATAAAATATACGCAAAATCCATTTAATTTTGTTTTAAATATGATGTTGACGGAAAAGATTTTTTAGTATAAAATATATGGGTAAAATTATATAAATCGGAAGTGAGATTTTTTTATGTATTCTACAAAAGAAGCAGTGCTTTTGATGTCGTCGCTGTCGATATACAAGGGTATATTGAACAGGTCGGTTGCAAAGTCTTATTACAGACTGCTTTCTGCACTTGACAGGGATATATTTGAGTTCTGCAATGCATGGGGAGAGTTTTTTGCAGTGCTGTGCGATAAGGAGTGTTCGGAGAGCTTTGCAAAGGCACTTACGGAAACGGCTCTTTTTGATGAAAATGCTTTTTCAAGGGCAGCCTCTCAGGGTATGGAAAAAACATTGCCGTCAAGTGTTCTGAATGCAGTAAGGCGTGACGTGTATGCGATAAGAAAGTTATACAGTCTTTCGCCCGAAACAATCTTAAATGATTATAAGTACAGAGATGAGTTGGGAAGCATAGCGGAAAATCTGCCGAGATGGAAAACAGGCTTGCCTGTCAGTGAATTTTCAGATGAAGAAGATACACTTGACCGTCTTGCAGAGTTCTATAAAAAGAACGGGTGCGGCATATTTGCGAGATACAGGGCATTTATATGGCGTGACGGTGACGTACAGCCTGTTCTGCACCCCGATAATATCCAATTGTCCTCTTTGAAAGGCTATGATATACCGAGAAATACCGTTGTAAAAAATACTCTTGCCTTTATGAAGAATATAGAAAGCAATAACTGTCTTTTGTACGGCGACAGAGGTACGGGAAAATCCTCGACTATCAAAGCCATACTGAATGAGTATTATAAAGACGGTTTGAGAATGGTGGAAGTGCCGAAGGACAGGCTGGCGGAATTTCCGCTTTTGGTGGATAAAATAGCCGCCATTCCGCTGAAATTTATCATATTCATAGATGACCTTTCATTTTCCGGGGAAGATAAGAGTTATGCACAGCTGAAAGCCGTATTGGAAGGCGGACTTGCCGCAAGACCTGAAAACACTCTTATATATGCCACTTCCAACAGAAGACATATTATCAAAGAGAATTTTTCAGACCGTGAAGGTGACGATATGCACAGAAATGACAGCATACAGGAAAGTTTGTCACTTTCAGACAGGTTTGGAATGTCCGTGAATTTCTCAAAGCCTGATAAAGAGCAGTATCTTGAAATTGTCATGAGCCTTGCAAAAGAATGTCATATTGAAATGGGCATAGAGGAGCTTTGTGCAAAGGCGGAAAAATGGGCGATACAGCGTGGAGGACGCTCCCCCAGAGCTGCAAAGCAGTTCATTTCATTTATCCGGTCATAAAGAAAATTTTTGGAAAGAGAGAAAGAAAAAGATGAAAAGAATACTATCAATCATCATGAGCGGAGTGCTTGCACTGAGTGCAGCAAGCTGTTCGTATATGTCACCTGATGCGGAATACCCTGTAAAAATAGCGGGATATACGTTTGAGAAGAAGCCTGAAAGTATTGTGTGCCTTGATGACTCCGTTGCGGATATACTGATAGCGTGCGGATATGCGGAGTTGATAAAGGCACGTTCAGACGAATGCACACAGGAGGAAATTGAAGAAATAAAAACCGTAGGCAGTGAAAAAAAGCCTGATGTAAAGAAAATCATATCTGCCAAGCCTGATGTTGTCTTTGCCGACAAGACGCTTTCGGGAGATGTCAGAAACAGGCTTGAAGAAGAAAATATTAATATTCTCACAATGGTAAAGGCGAAAAATAGTGATGATTTGTCTGTACTGTATGAAAGTATATGTGCCGTTGCAGGCGGTGACAAGTCGGGCAGAAAAAAAGGCAGTGAAAAAGCCCATTCTGTTGTAACCACCATGGGCGACTTGCAGAGAATCATTCCTGAAAGTAAATTTCTTACAACAGCCTGCTATATGTATGATACAGAGGGAAATGTTGTATATAATGATACATTCGGTGCAAAACTGTTTGAATATGCGAACGCCATCAATGTATGCGGATTGGAAGACGGTGATGTGATACAGAAAATTACTTTATCCGATCCCAAATATATTTTCTGTGATACGGGCGTTAAGGCACAGCTTGAAAAAGATGATACATTTAAAAAGCTGAGTGCGGTGAAAGAGGGAAATGTAATAGAAATATCCAGAAACGTTTTTGAGCGTCAGGGAAACAGCATTACACAGGTACTTTCTGATATGATAGAAGTTATGTATCCGTCACTTTCGGAAGGAAGCTCTGAAGAACCGTCTGAAGCAAGTGAAGTTTCAAAGACAGAAGAAAGTTCCAAAACAGAGGAAAGTTCGGAAGAAAGTTCCAAAACAGAGGAAAGTTCGGAGGAAAGTTCCAAGACAGAGGAAAGTTCGGAAGAAAGTTCCAAGACAGAGGAGAGTTC
>DBXL01000201.1:4746-7465 GCA_002309275.1 Ruminococcaceae bacterium UBA1213
TCGGAGGAAAGTTCCAAGACAGAGGAAAGTTCGGAGGAAAGTTCAGAGATAGAGGAAAGTTCCGAACCGACAGTTATAGTGGTAGTTGCGGATGATTCGCTTAATATCAGACCGGGCATGAGATACCGTGTAGGCGAAGAAGATAATAATGTAAAAATCATACAGCAAAGACTTAAAAATCTGGGATATTTTCAGGGAGAAGTTACAGGCTATTACGGAGAAAAGACAGCCAAGGCTGTAAGTGACTATGAAGTGACCAACAGGATAGATCCTGACGGAAATTTGAGTACACCCGAATTATATCTGCTTTTCTCAGATGAAGTTCTGCCTGCCGTTCAGTAATAAAAGAATAAATGCCGAAAGCATTCAAATTGCTTTCGGCATATTTTTTTCAGAAAAGCACCTTCATGTCTTTTGTCTGGAGAAAATACTTTGCCCGTGCATTTTCGGGATATGTGAAAGGCTGTCTGGCAACATTTCCGAAATAAAAATCTGCACTGCGTGTATCGCCTGCGGCGGCATACGTTGTACCAAGTACATAATTGAAGTGCGTAGTAAAATATTCATTCCACAATTCATTGGTGAAGTGTTCGGTGGACATATATTTTCTTGCAAGAAAATTCAGCTTGTCAGTAATTTCTTTTCTGTTTGGCTGGGAATCGTCAGGCAAAAGTGAATAAAATGCTGTTTCAAGCTGTACGATTTCGGCAAGGTGTTCATAATCGTCTTTTTCAAGAATAAACAGTTCCTGATTGGTGCGGAGTTCGTTTAGCAGCCTTTCAAGCGTATAGGAACAGCCTGTATAATCCTTTCTCCTGCCCGATATGATAAGACTGAAAAGAAGATATTTCATTTTATAGGAATGTCCTGCCCTGTCGGCATAGGGGGCTATTTGCATGAGTGTGCTTTGGGCTTCGTCAAGCCTTTCGTGTGCCATAAGCCCGAATGCAAGATTAAGAAGTACATTTAATCTGTGTCTGCCGAAACATCTTTTTGAAATATTTTTCTGTTCTCTGACAAAGCCGTTAATGTCGTCACTGCACCTTTTCAGAGTTTCATTGTAAAGTCTGGGAACGGACATGAGAAGTACAGAAAAACCTATGCCTGAAAGGATTATGAGGGCAATTCCTACAGGTATCGGCACGGCTAAATTACCGTTATTGAAAATGACAGCAATGCCTGCAAACAGGGTAGCCATCACACTTATCAGCATTGCCATAGATGCGTTGAAAGCCAACAGCATATTTATTTTCACTTCCCCTTTCAGTAATCAGGAATGAGGAATGAGGAATATTTTTGATTTTCCCACCCCTCATTTTCCATTTTCCATTTTCAACTTTCAATTTTTTACATTCTGCCTGTGGACTTCATGTAGAAAACGACTGCCACTATGATGAGCATGACAAATACGGCACCGATAGTGGAAGCACAGCCGCCACCACGATAGGGAGGGGGTGGAGGTCTGTGACCGTAATATCCACGTCTGTAACCGCCGGTATGGTGATGAGGCGGAGGCGGAGGAGGAGGCGGTCTGTGTCCGCCGCCACGATGAGGCGGAGGCGGAGGTCTGTGACCGCCGCCGGGAGGGGGGGGAGGTCTGTGTCCACCGCCCATAGGCGGTCTTGGAGGTCTGTTCATAAAAAAACTCCTTTCAAAAAATGTTATTGGTTTTTAAGAAAAATCTGTTCAGCCTGCCTGCCGTTGAGCAGAATTTCATTTTTGAGGTTTTCGAGGCTGTCAAATTTTTTTTCCGGTCTTATGTATTCGATAAGCCTTACATCTATGAGTTCATCGTAAAGGTCACGCCCTTTATAATCGGGCATCCATGTTTCTATTGTCACGCTGTTAAAGTTCTCAATGGTAGGCTTTATGCCGATATTCGTTACACCGCAGAATTTCTTATTGTCAACAGTGACCTCTGACGCATAAACGCCGAATTTCGGACATACAAGTCCTTCAGGGAAAAATTGGTTGATAGTGGGAGTTCCCCAGGTTCTGCCAAGCTGTCTGCCGTGAATGACGGGCAGATGAAAACCGTATTTTCTGCCGAGCATGGCATTGGCTGAAATAATGTCACCGTCAGAAATGCATTTTCTTATGCGTGTAGAGCTGACAGGCATATTATGATAGCATATCTGATTTTGTGAAGTGGTGCTTATGCCGAGAGAATGGCAGAGGTCTTTCAATACATTTCTGTTTCCCAAAGCACGTTTTCCAAAGTGATAGTTGAATCCGCATACAGCGTGATGGGCATGAAAGCAGTCTTTGAGAATATCCGACACGAAATCTTCGGCAGAAATATTTCTGATTTCGGTGAAGTCGATGATATAGACCTGACCGACACCCATTTGTTCAATAAGCTTTAATTTTTCGCTGATGGTGATGACACCCTCTATTTTTTCATTGAAAAGGACTTTTCTGGGACTTTGCAGGAGAGTGAACACTGTGGGAACAAGGTTATTTTTTTTAGCAAACTCAACAGCGTCATTGATAACGGCTCTGTGACCGAGATGGATTCCGTCAAAGTACCCCAATGCAACAGATGTAGGCTGATTTGAGTATTCAAGTTTTTTGATTATTTTCACTTTCTCACTCCGCTTTAAAATTTCTTTTCAAAAACAAGTTCATTGAGTTCGGCATTGACAGAGCCTAAACCAAGAAAAGTGCTGTTGTGATATACACGGTACAGAGTGCCGTTAGTGCTGTCGGAAATGCCTTT
>DBXL01000201.1:7520-8189 GCA_002309275.1 Ruminococcaceae bacterium UBA1213
TATTTCATTAAGATGTGTGAAAAGGCTTTCAACGGGCTTAATACAGGGCATAATGCCTTCTGCACCGAGTTCACGGACTTTTTGCAGGGGAACAGCCTGACTTTCATCAAATCCGCACGCTTTTACACGTCTTAAAGCCGTCATGGTACAGAGATTATTTAAAGCTTTTCCCATGTCGTCGCATATTACTCTTATATAAGTACCTTTTGAACAGGCAATTTGAAGTTTACCGCTTTGTGAGCTTTCGTCAAAGTCGAGAAGTTCCAGCTTTGAAATGGTAACAGGTCGGGCTTCTCTTTCCACTTCGATTCCCTTTCGGGCGAGTTCGTACAGCCTGACACCGTTTTTGGAAACGGCGGAGTACATAGGCGGAATTTGCAGTATATCGCCACGAAACTGCGGGAGAATTTCCTCTATTTGATTTCTTTTAATATCTGACGGGCATTCATCAAGGATTTTGCCTGTAATATCAAGGGTATCCGTTGCAAGTCCGAATTGGAATGAGCAGATATATTCTTTATCGGTATCGGGGAGATATACCTGAGCTTTTGCGGCACTTCCTAAAAGTATCGGCAGTACGCCTGTTGCCATTGGATCAAGAGTGCCTGTATGACCTGTTTTCTTTTCCCGGAGGGATTTCCTGACGACTGCCACGACATCGAATGATGT
>DBXL01000120.1 GCA_002309275.1 Ruminococcaceae bacterium UBA1213
GATTAAAAGTTGTTTTGTGACTATCTATTTGTGCAGTTTTTCAAATTTGCTCATTTATAGTTATTTAAACAAATCATAGGATTTCGATTGGTAATTTTATGCAGAATATTTGTGAAATTTGGTGCAGGATAATTGAATTAAGAAAAAATTTATGATATAATTTACTAACGGGCAGATAGGACAAAAGGGGGAACAGTTATTGAAAAGAAAAAAAATTTATTATTCTACAACGCATATTATTATGCTTAGTTTTCTGCTTGGTATCATAGCAGGCAGTATTTTATTATCATTGCCTGTCAGTTCTGCCGGTGGAGAAGCGGTTCCGTATATTGATGCACTGTTTACTGCAACAACGTCTGTTTGCGTGACGGGATTAGTCACACTGCCGACTGTTACCACATGGAGTGTGTTTGGACAAGTTATTATTCTGATACTGATACAGATGGGCGGATTAGGTATTATTACCATTATGTCAGCTATTATTATCAGTTTAAATCGTCAATTGGGACTTAAAAGCAGAATATTAATTCAAGATGCCTTCAATCTGAATTCCATATCAGGCATAAGTATTTTTTTAAAGAATGTTGTTTTGGGAACATTTGTAGTTGAAGGAGCGGGTGCATTGCTGTATATGACGGTTTTTATTCCCGAATATGGCTTGAGAGGAATATGGATATCCATATTCAATTCAATTTCGGCATTCTGTAATGCAGGAATAGATATTATGTCGGAAAACAGCTTATGTGACTATGCACTCAATCCCATGGTGAATATCACTACAAGTCTTTTGGTAATACTTGGGGGAATCGGTTACATAGTATGGTGGGATGTGATAATGGTCTCAAAAAAATTTCGCCGGCAGAAATTCAAATGTTTTCACCGTATGACGCTTCAAAGCAAGATTGCTTTAACAGTGACAGGCATTTTACTGGTATCGGGAGCGATTCTGTTTTTTATTTTTGAATACAACAATCCGCTTACTATAAAGAATTTATCTTTGTTTGATAAAATACAGGTTTCGTTTTTCCAGTCGGTTACTACCAGAACGGCAGGTTTTGCCTCTGTTCCCCAACAGAATCTGACAAATGCCTCTTCGGTTGTTTCGCTTTTGCTGATGTTTATAGGGGGTTCACCGGTAGGAACAGCGGGAGGTGTAAAGACGGTTACAATTGCGGTTGTACTTTTCGGCACACTGGCAACTATCAAAAATGAAGAAACATTATCACTGTTTAGCAGGCGTATATCGAAACAGGCAATCAGTAAAGCGGTAGCGGTGCTGACGGTATCTTTTATGATTATGTTCATATCGACAGTTTTGCTTTCAGCGGTGACAGATGCCAAAATGCTTGACATTGTGTATGAAACCGTGAGTGCGACTGCCACAGTCGGACTGACAAGAGATCTGACTCCTTCACTGAATATCTGGGGAAAAATCATTATTATCTTTACGATGTATCTTGGAAGGATAGGACCAATTTCTCTGCTGGTTGCCTTCAACGTCAAGAGGGAAAAACAAAATATTATAAAAGATCCGGTTGAAGAAATCAATATCGGATAAATCAAAAATGAGAGGAAACGATTATGCGTAGTAACAAAACTTATGCTGTATTTGGTCTTGGAAGGTATGGCAGTGCCGTGGCAAAGGAACTGTCAGAAAGCGGTGCGGAAATTCTTGCAGTGGATATTGATGAAGAAAAGGTAAATGATGCTGTAGCATTTATCCCGTACTGCAAGTGTGCGGATGTAACAGATGCGGATGCCATTCGTCAGCTCGGCATTGCGGATTTTGATGTAGTGATTATCACTATGGCGACCAATCTGGAAGCAAGTGTGATGGCGACAATGCTTTGCAAGGAAGTCGGAGTAAAGACGGTTATTGCAAAGTGTTCGAGTGAAATGAATTGCAGGATATTGCAAAAAGTAGGTGCAGACCGTGTAGTTTTCCCTGAAAACGAGTCGGGCATCAGACTTGCCAAGAACCTGGTGAGTTCAGGATTTGTTGATATTCTGGATCTTTCCGATGATGTATCAATGGTTGAATTGGAAGTAAGACCGGAATGGTATGATAAAACCCTTATGGAATTGAATCTCAGAAAGAAATATTCGATTAATATTGTGGCTGTTATTGAAAACGATCAGGTTATTGTTAATATTGATCCGGAAAAACCGCTCAAAAAGGAAATGAGTCTGATTGTAATTGCAGATACTGCCAAGCTGGCAAAATTCAGATAAACAACGATACATGGATACAATAATCCCCATAGTGCCGTTCCGAAAATTTTTTTTCAGGAGTCTGCCTATGGGGATTATTCTGTTAATTATAAGGGATTATCATTTAATCATCTTCAGACAGGTCTGTGAAGAAAATTTCTCCGTTCTCATCTATTGAAAACAGGGCATCATCTGTGAAATAGTAATCTCCGTAAATATCTTCTATGCAGAAAGAGTAATAATAATCTGATTCGGGAAGATATTCATAAATGATGTTGTCGCCGTCATTCCATTTATAAACATCTGCCCTGATTTCGGAATCGTCACTGATATAGTAAACGACTTCAATTTTATCGCCTTTTTTCAGTTTCTGTACACCTTTGGCAGCGACAGAGTCCGTAATACCGTCCCATGCACCCTCAACGATAATTTCATCATCATTTTGTCTGAAACGCAGGTTAGTACGCTTGCCGTTGAGATAGATGGGTGAAGTATAAATTACATAGTCATCTGTTACATCTACGATGTATGTAGGGAGGAGCTGACCGTTGGGCAGGGAGAGCCAGTAGCCGTCAAAGTTATCGGAGAAAGTACCGCTTTCCCAGTCTGCATAGATGTCATAGCTTTCACCAAGTTCCAGCAGTTCTCCGTCTATATCCATATACAGTAATGCCGTTACATCAGAAGTATATGAAAGTCCGTCTTCATCAAGCGTGAAATAGAAAGAGCCGTCTTCATCAATAGAGGGTTCTTCACTGAAGGTGATAAGTTCACTGTCGGTATCTTCCGTATCGTCAGCATAGCCGAAGTAATCTTCATCGAAGTCCTGATATTCACAGTTGTCACAGTTCCAAGTGCCGTCATCACTGAAAAAAGCCGAATTGTCATAGGAATCCTCAGAGTAGCCGTTGGCGATAATATCGACAATGGAAAGATAGTAAGGACTGATTGCAACGGAAGCAAACATATTCAATTCATCAGAGCCTTCTACCTGAATAGGATAATAAATGGAAAGACCGGAGGCTTTTTTGTGGTCACGCCCGTTTTTGTTATAGACAATGCAGTTTTTCAGTGCTTTCAGAGCGGTGTCTGCATCGGCAATTTTAGAACAGCCTTTCAGAATACCGCCGACATCTACCATATTGGTATAACCTTCCGATTTATTATTTCCGCCGAAGTTATCAGCGTTGTTGATACCTCTGACAATGGAAGTAAGTTTTGAGTTGTTCAGTGAAGCCTGATAGAGCTGATTGGAAAAATCATTGAAGGCTACTATAAAATCATCTGTTTTTTGCAAATCTACAACAGTGAGAGTAGAACTGTCTTCATCGTCTGAGAGCTTGCACTCTTCATAGAAGCTGTCAGCGATAATTTTTCCAAGTTCTCCGCCGTTCTGAGAGGGATTGTCAGCGAGAGCGTTTCCGATAGCGGTATAATCCCAGCCGTTGCCGGGTTCACACTCCTGAGAACCGTACATATATCTTGCATAGGTAGAAAGAATATTGGCAGTTTCGATAGTTCCCATCAGGCACGCATCAAAGCCGATGAATTCAAACTGGTCTGTCATATCGTCATAGACCGAGGATAAAGCCGTGTTGATTTCGGGAAGGGAAAGAGAGTCTTTATCATAGAGTTCGTCAAAGCAGACGCCATTAATACTGCCGCTGCCGTGATTCCAGAAAATAACCCCCATTTTGTCGGCAGGATAGTTTTTAACACCCCAGGATAAAAAATCTTTGAGAGTATCGGATTCGCCCATGTTGGCAAGCGGAACAGAATCCACTAATTCAATATCCTGATTTTGAAGAAGATAACGCTGTGTTTCATCAGCAGATACCAAGTCATTAATCCATTCGGAAGTTCCGCCTGTCTGGACAACAAATTTGACATTATCACTGGAATCAGCCTCAAGCACTTGTAAGAGGTCGGAAGTGGCAGAAGCCTGACCGCTGCTTTCCAGGTTCGTACCGCAGAGATATACAAAAATTGTCCAAGTATCATTTTCGCCCATAGATGCATTTTTTCTTTGGGCACGGGAGATATTCATTTTACCGTCATTGCTGCTGACGGACATGGAAAGACCGGAAGTGCTTTTGGTTGAAGAACTGTTTTTGGAAGATACCGAGTTTTGTGCGGTGGGCTGGTCATCAGAACAGCCTGAAGCCGTTGCTGCCAGCATAAGAGCAGCAGCCAACAGTAATGAAATGACTTTTTTGTTCATAAAAGAAAACATCCTTTCTCAAATTGCATAGGTGTCCTATATCCCCTACAGTATAATATAAAAAAAATGATTTTACAATATGGAGTATTTGACGATTTTTTCATCAAGAAGACATAAAATATGTCATAAAAGCTATCAATGAGCAAATATTTGTGTGTTTTTGCTGTGTCAATGAGGACAAATGGATATACAGCTTTTTTCTTGACATCGTGAAGAATGTCTGATAGAATATAGGTGCATTGTTTATGGCAGGCAAAAAAATGATATAGGTAATACCTTGATTTTACAAGAATCAGGCTATTCAATAAAATTCCAAAAGGAGATAAAAATAATGGACAGCAAGATAATTTATGAAAGACTGAACAAGGTGTTCAGAAACGTTTTTGAAGATGACAGTATCGTTGTCACCCCCAAAACGACTGAAAATGACATTGAAAACTGGGACAGCCTTGAGCATATGACGCTTATTGCAGCGGTGGAGAGAGAATTTAAAATGAAGTTCAAGATGGGGGAGATTGCCTCTATGAAAAATGTCGGTGAAATGGCAGGTATCGTTGCAGCTCGTGGTAAATAAATTTCAGCCAAACACAGCAGAGAAAATTTGCTGTGTTTGATTTTTGAGGGGGGAAATTCTATGAAAAAGAAAGTATTGGTTGCAATGAGCGGAGGGGTAGATAGTTCTGTTGCAGCGGCTGTTTTAATGGGAGAGTATGAAGTGACAGGTGCTACAATGAAGCTGTTTACAAATGAGGATATTCAGCTTGACAGGCAGAAAACTTGTTGTTCTCTTGATGATGTGGAAGATGCCCGCTATGTTGCACATAAATTGGGCTTTGAGCATTATGTGTATAACTTCGGTGACAGGTTTAAAGAGTGCGTGATTGACAGATTTAATGATGCATATAGCAACGGAGATACCCCCAATCCCTGCATTGACTGCAACAGGTTCATTAAATTCAATGCACTTTTGAAGAGAGCGGAACTTCTCGGCATGGATTATATTGCAACGGGGCATTATGTCAGACGGGAATTTGACGAGTATTCTCAGAGGTACATTATCAGAAAAGGCATTGATGAAAGCAAAGACCAGAGCTATGTTTTATACGGCATGACGCAGGAACAGCTTGCCAAAACACTGTTTCCTGTGGGGAATCTGACGAAGAATCAGACAAGGGCAATTGCACTGGAAAAAGGTTTAATCAATGCGTCAAAGCCTGACAGTCAGGATATATGTTTTGTACCTGACGGGGATTATGCGGGATTTATTGAGAGATATACAAAACAGACGTTTCCGAAAGGAAATTTCATTGACAGGAACGGAAAAGTTTTGGGCGAGCATAACGGTATTATCCGTTATACGATAGGTCAGCGGAAAGGCTTGGGAATTGCATTGGGTGTACCGACCTATGTTGTTTCAAAGAATGTTGCTGAAAATACGGTCACTCTGGGCTCCAATGACGATTTATTTACAGACACGGTTTATGGCAGAGAAGTGAACTGGGTATCGGCAGAATGTCCGAAAGAGCCTCTGAAAGTGAAAGCAAAGGTACGTTACAATCAAAAAGAACAGCCTGCAGTTCTTTATCCTCTTGAAAATGACTGCGTGAAATTGATATTTGACAATCCGCAAAGAGCCGTGACATCAGGTCAGGCAGTTGTATTTTATGACGGAGATATTCTGCTTGGCGGAGGAACGATTTTTCTGAAAAAATAAAAAAAGGAGCGTTTTAAACAATGGAAGAAAATTTTACCTGTGCAGACTGTATGCATATGGGGAGTGCCGTTTACTGTATGCAGTGCATAAGGCTTGGAAAAGGCTATAAAGATATGTTCAGGAGCGATGAACCGTCACCTGAGATTGTGGCTTATTATCAGAAAAAGTTTGAAAATTCCAATCAGCCTGCCAAAAGATGAGCCGGCAGAAAATTAAAAAAGCTGTCACAGATATTTTGTGACAGCTTTTTTTAATTATAGTAGCGTTCATTGTAGTAAATATGTTTCTGACCGTTTTCGTCAAGGAAATATTTCAGCGGATTGTTGAGTTCGTCACGGTACCATGAAACAGCGGGGGGAGTATCGTCATATTCTGCATAAGCCATAATTCTTTTTGAATTTTGGACAACAGGCTGTACATCAAATGTATCGCTGTCGAGGTTCATGGAATTGACCATGACGGAGCTGTAATCATTTCCGCCTATGTAAGTAAGGATATGATTTTTTTTATCATAGTCGGTAACAATGCCGATATGCTCGAAAGACCAGCCCTGCCCGTCCCATGAAAAGAATACAAGACCGCCTTTTTTATAATTGATTGCAAGGGGATCGACATCTGTATGAACAGGGGTATTGACTTCCATAAAATCATTGACTTTTCCGGTTGCGGTGGGGGTGTACCACACTTTACTCTGGTCTAAATTGAAGGACTGCAGAAGCCTGTCAGGAAATTCTTTTCGGGGATCGGCACAGTATGAGTAGTACAATTCAGGACTGCTTTTTTTATCAGAGTGATAGCCTGCCTGATACAGACACCAGCTTACAAAAATGGAACACCATTCACAGTCTATATAAGGATTGGAGCTGTTAAGCACATATTCCTGAAACCAGCGTGTATATTCTGTATTGCCTGTCCCTGTACTTCCGTTTCGGGCAGATGCACCTGTCCAGAGATTGCCGTCTGATTTGACCTGCTCAACGGACATATCCTCAAGAGCATACGCCAAATATCCCTCCTGGGAGAGTGCGACATCAAGAACTCTCTGCATGAAAGAAGAATTTTTGTTTTTTTCCAGAGCAGCCATCAGTTTTTGATAATAGAGGCAGGTGCGGTACTCATTGGAAAATCTTTTTGACTGGTCATAGGATATTTCAGGGATTGAGAAAACTTCCGAGCTTTCCTCAACTTGTGAAATTTCATCAGTTTGTACGGAAGTGTGTACTTCGGCACGGCAGCCTGCAAGCAGAAGCACTGGAACAATGCATAAAGACAGATATTTTTTATGTTTCATACGATCCCTCATTCAGCTGTTTTCAGCATTATTATACAGCTGAATGAAAAGAATGTCAATAAAATTTGTGTTTTTTGAGATACACGGGGTGAATTTCATTCATCTTGGCATGAAGAACGTGCAGTATGGAATGAAATGTGAGATTGATTTTCACGAAGTTTCCGATAGAATTTTCTTGTAAAACGGTGTCGCATATGGTAAAATAATAAAGCATATTTTATGCCTGAAAAACATCTTCGGGTGATAAAAAATTCAAAAAAAGGAAAGGATACATTATCATGGTATTTTCGTCATTGTATTTTGTGTATCTGTTTTTGGCGGTGGTATTTCTTGCCTATTATACCAGAAAGAGCCTCAAACAGAAAAACATTGTACTGATTGCTGCCTCACTGGTGTTTTATGCATGGGGCGAGCCGATATGGGTAATGCTGCTGTTGTTCAGTGCATACCTGAATTGGATGATGGCATTGAAAATCGCACAGCATAAGGAAACACCAAAAGCCCGTCTTTTTGCAGGAATAGCCATTAGTGTGGATATTCTTCTGCTGGTGATTTTCAAATACACGGGATTCCTTGTAGAAAACATCAACGGATTACTGCATATCGGGATACCGATACCGAATATTGTCATGCCAATCGGTATCAGCTTTTTCACATTTCAGGCGATTTCCTATATCATGGACTGCTATTGGGAAACCGTACCTGCACAAAAGCATTTTTATAAATTTTTGCTGTATTTGTCACTGTTTCCACAGCTCGTGGCAGGACCGATTGTACGTTACAGCGTCATCGAGCAGGAAATTGACAAGCGTACAGCCACTGCTTCGGACATCAGTGAAGGAGCAATGAGAGCTATTATCGGCTTGTCAAAAAAAGTCATTCTTGCCAATAGTCTGTATGATATTGTCAAAGAATACTTCGGTGATTTTCTGAACGGACAGCCCTACAATGATATTTCCTCAATGTCATTTCTGGGAACATGGTTTGTCGTAATCTGTTATTCACTGTATGTATATTTTGACTTCAGCGGATATTCTGACATAGCGATTGGTCTGGGAAGAATGTTTGGATTTCACTTTGATGAAAACTTCAATTATCCGTTCATCTGCAAGACAATCAGTGAATTCTGGCAGAGATGGCATATTTCATTGAGTTCGTTTTTCAGGGATTATCTGTTTTATGTGCCTATCATGGGCAAGCAGAGAAAATATTTTAATTTGTTTCTGGTATGGTTCTGCACGGGACTCTGGCATGGTGCATCATGGAATTTTGTTCTGTGGGGACTGTATTTCGGGGCGTTCATATTCATGGAAACCAAAATCGGAAAGAAACGTCTTAAAAAATGGAACAAGGTACTGACACATATTTATACGAAACTGGTGATAGTAGCAGGCTTTGGCATTTTCTGTTTCTCGGATATGAAACAGCTTGGCAATTTCTTTATGAATATATCGGGAATCAGCATGATAACAAACGGCAATGCCTTTGGCGATATTGCAACATGGAATTCACTGCTGAATAATATTTTCCTGGTACTGTTTGCGATAGCGGTTTCCATGCCGATAATGCAGAAAGTCAAATATTTCTTCAACGAATGGGGAAATAATGTAGTGTATATGGTCGGCAAGCTGGGAGGAACGGCTGTTTGCTGTTATCTTCTTATCATGTCGAGCATTCTTTTGGTTGACAGCACTAACAATCCGTTTTTATATTTCCGTTTCTGACAGGCAGGAGGGCATACAATGGAAAATAAACCGAAACAGACGCAGGGAAAATTTTATCGTTTTAACCATGTCAAAAGAAAAAAAGTAGCGGAATTTGCAGGTGCTTTGTCAGTGCTTGTGATGATAGGGGTATTTGGATTGATTTCACTGTTTCTCCTTGTCATTCCCAGATCAACGGAGTCACAGATTGAAAAAAGAAAGCTGGCAACTTTTCCGCAGTTTTCGTTTGGTTCCTACTTTTCGGGAGAGTTTACCAGAAAAATGGCAGAATATTATAATGATACTGTCCCGTTCCGTGACAGCTTCAAGACAGCAGGCTATAATTTTAAAAGCGTTTTCGGACTGCATACAGGTGATGAAGTAAAAATTATCGGTGCAAAAGAGGTCAATAAAAACAAGCCTCAGCCCGTTGAAACATCAAAGCCTGTTCAGGAGTCTAAACCGTCCGAAACATCAAAGGAAAATTCTGCTCAGGAATCCGCTGTTTCAGAGGTATCTCAGGAGGAGTCAAAGGCTGAAACAAGTCAAATGGGCGAGGCAGACTATACAGTGGAAAATGGTATTATCGTAGTCAATCATAACGGACATTATCGTGCATTGGAGCTGTTCGGCGGAGGTACGGGAAACACTTATGTAGAAGCCCTGAATAACTTCCATAAAGATTTGGGCGACGGTGTACAGATTTATTCCATGATAGCCCCGCTTGCAAGTGAATACTATCTGCCGAGCAACTATTCGGGATTCAGTGTAAGTCAGAAAGAGTGTCTTGACAGCATGGCATCAAGGCTTGACAGCAGTATTATCAGCGTGGATATAGACAGCGTTCTTGCACAGCACACGGCAGAGGATATTTATTTCCGTACAGACCATCACTGGACAGGTCTGGGAGCTTACTATGCCGCACAGGAATTTGCAAAAAAGGCAAATCTTGACTTCAAGGACCTTTCCACTTATCAGGAAAATCATATAGATGGTTTTGTCGGCACGATGTATGCATTTACACAGGATCCGAATATCAATAATGATCCGGAGAGATTCACTTATTATGTACCGTCAAATGTAGATGAGTGTGTTACGGAGCATTATGACACAAGTTTCTCTGATATGAGTGAATGGGATTTCTTCTGCGGGGTAGGTGACCCGGAGCATAATGCCTATCTGACGTTCATGGGAGGAGATCAGCAGATTGTCAGGGTAAAAACAAATGTCAAGAATGGCAGAAAGCTTGCCATTGTCAAGGACAGCTACGGAAATGCTGTACCGGGCTATTTGTTCGGCTCTTTCGAGGAAATTTATGTCATTGACATGAGATACTTTGAACCGAATCTTGTAAGCTTTGTCAAAGAACAGGGAATTACGGATTTGGTGTTCGGCATGGTCATATATTCTGCGGTAGGTCAGAATGCGGAATTGCTGGACGGCTTGCGTACTCAGTAATATAAATCCCCCGATACAGATTGAGTTCTGGTATCGGGGGATAGTTTTGTCTAAAAATCGGTGTCAGCTCACGAGCGACAGCAGTTCTTCACATCTCTGATAAGTGGCAGTTGCCATTGCATTGTTGATAAAGATAATTTCGTCAATATCGTTGTCGGCAAGATACTGATTTAAATTCCTATCAAAGTAGCGGAAATCAATTATATGAGTTTCACTGTAGGTGTAGGCGATGAGAGGAGCAAACGCATTGCCGTAGGATTCCTTGACAACTGCAATTTTTTTGCCGTTGCCGTCGTGGTTTTCGGACACGATAAGAGGCTGGTCGCCTCCGAGAAATGCTCCGTATGCATTGCTTCCCTCTGCGGATTCATAGATTAAACTGTACTCATACATTTCATTTCCGTCAGCGTCATAAAGCATGGTGTCAATATCCTTGTCAACAGTGAAGTATTCCACATAATCTTCTTTAAGATTATTCAGACCGTCAACATCGCTGTCGGCAAGACTTCCACGATAGTTTTCGATTTTCTTGGAGGTCATGTTTTCCATAGGTATGGCATCAATGCCTGCTGTCCTGCAGAAATCCGCATAGGCATAATAAGCAGCCCTGCCTGTCCAGTGATGGTCGGTATTGAAGTAAAGATATTCATTTCTGTGCTGCATGAGGATAGGATATGTATTCACGGGTGTGATGCCGTCGGCAGAATAACTGCTTGTAATTTTATTGAGGTAGTCCTCCTGTGAAGATACGGTATCCTTGAATTTATCGGGGAGAGTAACACCGCAGTGTGTGGGAACAAGAACATTATATATTTTGATACTGTCATCAAGACTGTTTCGGATAGTCGAAATGACATCGGCATAATTTTCAGCCATGTCATCATTGCCGAAAAACTGTTCATAAGCCACTCCGTTATATACAAGCAAATTATTGATATATTCCCCTTCACTGTCAGGGGTAGGGTCTTCAATGGGAGGAATGGTATTTTGTTCTTCTTCACTTTTTTCGGATTCGTCATTTGAGGGAGCTGTACTTTCCGTATTGGTATCAGATGCAACAGATATATCGTTATTTTTGCCTGAATCGGATACAGAGGAATTTTCACCACAGCCCGAAAGACATAATGCCGATATGAATACTGCTGTAAACAGAATTTTAAAATATTTTTTCATAGATGTTCTGCTACTCAAAACATGGACAAATATACCCATATTGAGAAAGTTCCTGTTTCATCGTATCCGA
>DBXL01000232.1 GCA_002309275.1 Ruminococcaceae bacterium UBA1213
TATTTTTTTTTTTTTTATGTACGCAAAAATAAATTTAAAGAAAAAGCCGTATCACTGTATCAAAACGCTTAAAATAGGGATTTTTTTATATTTTGAAGTGTATTTTTGCCGTATCATTGCCGTATCATGATACACTTTAAACAACTGCCAAAAGATACCAACTCAAAAAAAGAAGAAAAAAAAACGATATAGTAAGAGAAAAAATCGAAAATTTTTGTATATACACACAAGATGTTGTATTCACACTAATTGTTGTATATCAACCGTTGCAATTTACACTAACTGTTATAATAGGCAAAAAAATAGCACTGTCAATTTTTGACAATGCTATTAGTTTACTATGAAATTGTGTTGTTTTCGTAATTGGAATTGGGAACGGATATAACCTTTATTCCGATACCTAACAATCCTCTGACACGTTTATATTTGCCGTTTTTGTCACAGGTCGGAACATTTGTTGATTGTTTGAGATTGTATTCATCTACTACGGAATAAATGCGTGAAGAAAATCCGTTTTGACTGACAGGCTCGAAACCGTTTTCACGGCAAAAATCGCAATATGTATCGTACAGTGTCGTTATCGGGCATTTGCATTCCTTGCCAAAAACAATATTGCTGTCCTTGTCTTCACCGCTGTTCAAGAAAAGGCGGATAGTATCGTTTTGGAACTTCAATTCATTGCTCACCTCTGTTGAACGTGCTGAAATATACCAGTTCCATTCGCTTTTGATAAGCTCGTTTAAGCCGTCAACTAACCATTTTGTGATACCCTCTTTTTCACGGTCAAGGAATGTTTCCTCAATAGCAAGAATGTCTTTTCTGCTTTTTGCTTTCGGCTTCACCTTGATGTAATGGAAACGTCTGTAAAAGCCGTTGGAAGTATCGTAAAGGCTTAAAAGCGGATAATTTCCGAATAACAGGAAACGGGCATACAAGTTTATTTCATGCTCCTGCATTCCTTTTCTCTCAACATAGGCTTTCCCATTGCTTGAAATGATAGTCTTGAAAATGCCAGAGTTTTTTAATGCTCCGTTCCTCACATCATCATCAAGGAAAAAGAGTTTATTTTCAAGATTTGAACTTGCAAATCTGCTTTGATCGAAATGCTCGATACCACTTGAAAAGAAGTTTCTACCGCCAAACAAACACTTGATGATGTTTCCGATAACGCTTTTACCCTCTCCGCCCTCGCCTTGAAGATACAAGGATTTTTGCAGTTTGTTTGTAGGTAAAAGCAAATGTCCTAACCATTGTTGAAGTGTGTGTATATCATCATCAACCAACAGTTCATGCAGAAAAGCTAAAAACTTTGTCGGCTCTTTTGCATTTTGATTGTATGTACATTCAAGGTTATTCACATAAATCTCTTTCGCTCCGCTGCTCCAAATCGTAAACAAGCCGTTTTCATCGGCTGACAGAATACCATTACTGAAATGTATCTGTTTCATGTCGGGTATAATTTCACCGCTGTTGACGGCATTTTTTAAAGCATTTAAGAGATTATTTGTAATTCTTGCAAGCCCCGAAAAAATATAATTTCTGATACCTATTATTTTATCTTCTTGTATCAAAGTAGCAATGTCACTATCTTTTTTTTCGCCTGTATAGTCGTAAAAAATTCCGTTTATATATTTCAACGGATAACACTCAAGAAAACGTGTGATATACACATCTTCATTGACTTTCGGTTTTTCGTACTTATCCAAATATATCCAGTCGGGCAGACTTTGCTGTTTTTCGTTTCGTCTTTCAATGCGTTCTTTACCCTCGACTTGATTTCGGATTTTTTTCATAATCGTTGCAAAGCCAGTTTTCTTTCGCTGAAAATCAGCAAGTGGCAAAACCTCATAATAAAAGCCGTCAAAATCCGACAGATTATCAAAACCGCTTGCAAACTGCATAACTCTTTCGTCCAAAACGTCTGTTTTTGCAATTTCAAGTATTTCTGCCATTGCTCTTGAAGTGGGATAAAGTTCTATCGGTTCATCTATGCGTGTCAGCCCTTGCTTTTCAGCAAATTCATTTAAAAAATCAGTGTCAATAACATAATCCATGTAAATATTCATCTCCATTGTTTTTATAAAGTTCCTGCCACGTCCGCTCACGTTCCGTTTCATCAGCCGTCAAAACTTCGTCAATCAAAAACGATAAATATTCCGATTTTTGACAGCTTTTAACAAATAACGGGTGTGGTTCTTCGTCAATGCTTTTTGGTTCAAAGTAAATCTTTATCTTTCGATACAGTTTTTCGTAAAAAATCATGGTGTTCAATGCTTCATCTTTCCATTCCGCCCATGAACTGACAAGCATTTTTTTTCTGTCCAAACGAATTTTATCAATTCTTTCCTGCGGTGTAGGTTTATGCGGTTTCATGTTTAACCCTAAATTAAAATCGCTATTCAGCCGTTCCGCTGCTTTTATCGGTGATAATTTCAAAAGTTTTTCCGTCAAGCTGATTACGTCACCGCCCACGCCACAGCCGAAACAATAAAAACTTTGTGATTTCGGGTAAACTTGAAATGAGGCTGTTTTTTCGGTATGGAACGGACAGCAACATTTATTTTGCTTATTTAATTCAATTCCGTAATGCTCCGCCACGTCCGCAATATCAAGCCTGCTTTTTACTTCTTCAAAAATATCCATGATATTTTTTCTCCATTAGTGATAAAAAAATTGACTTTTGGCAGTAGCTGTGATAAAATTAGGGTATAAAAAACATAACAGTACCGTTTTTGCCTTTGTGTACTGCTTAAATCATCTAATTTTTGCCACTGCCTGACTGCTGATAACAGTCGGGTTTTTTCATGCTGTTTTTGTTTTGTGAAAAGCAATTTGCTTTATCACGTCAATCAAGTGTGCTTTTTTGTCATTTGACAATTCGTGCCTAAGCCAACGTGTCAATGTAGGCTCTGAAATGTTCAAACCGTCTGCAAGTTCCCATTGCCTTACCTGTTGCGTTGTCAACTCTTGGCGAATATCCGCATTTGCTTTCATCTGCTTGTCCCCCTTTCTCTACTTTTTTCTTGACAATTACTGTGGTTTAGTGATATGATGATGATGAAATGTTGCTGTATTTATTTTACAACAACTATCAGTCAATGTCAAGGCACTTGTTGTCATTTATGTGCATTAACAACAAATATATCAAAAAACAATTTCATAAGGGAGATAACAACAATGAGTAGTACATTTGCAAACAGGCTTGTTGAATTGCGTGAAAGTTCGGGTGTATCTCGTCAACAGTTGGCAGATAGCATAGGGCTTTCAAGGGCTTCGATAGAATACTATGAAAAAGACAAAAGACACCCCGACACCGATACAATCATAAAGATAGCACAATATTTTCACGTTACGACAGATTATCTTTTAGGATTATCTATCACACCAACAAAAAACAAGAAATTGAGTGACGTGTGTGATTTTCTTAATTTGCCCGATAAAACAGTAATGAGATTAAAAGACGGTAGTAGTGAGATTTTGGCACAAGTTCTTGATAGCCCTGAATTTTGGAAGATAATTAAAGAGTTAAGTTTTGCGTTGAAATACAAGGCATATTTAAAAGTTGACGGTAATTTAGTTGCTATGGCTGTTCTTGACAAAATGGGCTTACACTTGCAAGGTACTCAACCGAGAGATGTTCCGAAAGAATATCTTGATGTAATGTTGGCGGTTGTAGAAACAGGGATAGAACCAATTTACAAGTGTTCAATCAATGATGAAATGTCAAAACTTTTTGATAAAATTGTATCAGAAAAAAAATCGTGAGAATAAAAAAAAGCGGTTGGCTGTTATGTCAACTGCTTTTTTATCATTTCACTTTTTTAAAAAAATTATCCGCATAATTTGTGAACGATACCACGAAAAAATAGACCTCCTACGGAGGTCGCAAGCAGAGATTTTGTCCGTACAATGTACTGACAAAATCGCTTTCGGGTTAAGTTCCCCCGTACCCCCTCAAATCGCCATAG
>DBXL01000026.1 GCA_002309275.1 Ruminococcaceae bacterium UBA1213
CTATGGCGATTTGAGGGGGTACGGGGAAACTTAACCCGAAAGCGATTTTGTCAGTACATTGTACGGACAAAATCTATGCTTGCGACCTCCGTAGGAGGTCTATTTTTTCGTGGTATCGTTCACAAATTATGCGGATAATTTTTTTTAAAAAAAGTGAAAATATTATATTTCTTCTTTCAGCAAAATGCACAATTAAAATCTCTTAAATAGGCAATTTTTGATTTGTGAAAAGTCACGATTTTTCTTTTTTGGGGGTGCAATTATTGAAAAATGGCAGGGGGCGTGATATAATATCATCAGAGTTTATTTTCGTTTCACAGCCGCCTACTGAATGGAGGTGAAAGTGATGATCGATGTAACAGCCCTGACTATCGAGGAAAGACGACTTGTTGAAGCCCGTCGAGCTTATATGAAAGCGTGGAGAGCAAAGAACCCCGACAAAGTGAGAAAACACGTTGAAAATTTCCTCATGAAGCAAGCCCAAAAGTATTTATCGGGTGCAGATACTGCCATTTCTGCAACCGATACAGCCGAAAATTGAATACAAAAAATTTGAACATAGGAAAAAGCGGTCAAGAACTGCCATTCTCAACCGCTGCATTACCTTGTTTCAACTCAGTTTACAAAACGCCACCCGCAAAAGTGTTTTTGTAAAAGTCATTCCATGCCCTATTTATACCCTTTTGAGTATTCAGAGTATGGATAGCCACTTTTCATTGAAACTAATCTTCTTTCTGATAGTCAAATATATAAAAATATATTGATTTATTTAATTATATCATTTCAGATAGAAATGTCAATAACGGAATTTTGACAGAAAAAACGGGCGGAAATAGTTAAAAATGATAAGAAATACAAATGTTTCAGACGGTTAAAAGCGAAAAAAGAACTCTACATAATGGCAAATTTTTCTAATAAGGAAAAATAAAAATGGATATTTTTGAAGAAATCAAAAGCAAACTTGATATTATTGAGGTTGCAAAGTATTACGGAATTGAATTGAATAAACAAAATAAATGCTGTTGTCCGTTCCATACCGAAAAAACAGCCTCATTTCAAGTTTACCCGAAATCACAAAGTTTTTATTGTTTCGGCTGTGGTGTGGGTGGTGACATAATCAGCTTGACGGAAAAACTTTTGAAATTATCACCGATAAAAGCAGCGGAACGGCTGAACAGTGATTTCAATTTAGGACTGAATTTGAAGCCGCATAAGCCTACACGGGCAGAAATGGCAGAAAACGAAAGACAGCAAAGAAAAAAGGGGCTTGTCAGTTCGTGGGACGGTTGGAAAGATAAAGCATTGAAACAACTGATTCGCCGTGAAAGATTTTACAAACAAGCACAAAGACAATTTGCACCAAAAAGCATAGATGATACACTCAATCCGATTTTCGTCAAGGCTTGTCAATCATTGGAATACTTGTCATTCCTGATTGATGAACTTATGGCAGTTGACGAAATCGAAAGAGAGCAAACATGGCAAAAATTTTTTTTAAACGATGGAGAGGAATTTTTAAAAAATGGTTGACGAAATTTTTTTAGATAAATATGCTAAAATAATAGGGGAAACACCGATAAATGCCCCAACAACAGCGGAACAGGAATATGAAAAGATTGTCGAAATTGCAAAGGGTGACGTTTTAGACAAGGCGGTTATTGAATATGCAACCCATCTCAATAATCTGTCGGATTTTGACGCATTTTATGCCGAAATTATGCCGCTTGCTGAATTTCAAAGGCGAAAGACGGATTTTAAAACCCTTATGAACGGCATAAGAAAAGGGATTGAACATCAGCAACAGCCCGAAAAACAGCCGTTTACTATCGAAGTATTACAGCAGTTTTTGAACGCAAATAATATTACCATTCGTGAAAATGTAATCACTCACGAAATAGAGCCAAACAATTTACCCGAATCATACAATTTTGACGGCAGTGCTGCACATTTGGGAACAATTTTGTATTCTGAATTGAGAAAAAACGGTTTAGCAGTAGCACAAAACGTTGTTGAAAATTACATAATGGTAATTGCCCGACAGCATTCCTATAATCCTGTTGCGGAAATCCTTAAAAATAAGGTGTGGGACGGCAAAGACAGATTCGGAGATCTGTTTGAAATTATGCACATATCAAACCCGTTTCAGAAAAAGTTAATCGGAAAATGGCTTATGCAGGCACTCACGGTATCATTGTACAACTCCGAAAAAGAGCCTATTTCAGCAGAGGGCGTTTTAGTTCTTGTCGGAGAGCAGGCTATCGGAAAGACTTCACTTGTACGAAAGTTAGGAATAAACAATAAGTTGTGCAAAACGGGATTGTCACTTGATTGTAAAAACAAAGATTCTGTGATAACCGCTGTATCTTCTTTTGTCGGTGAATTGGGCGAACTTGAAAGCACGTTTAAAGCCGACATTTCCGCATTGAAGGCATTTTTTACACAGGAGTTTGACACGCTGAGGAAACCTTACGGGCGTAGTTATGAAAAGGTAACAAGGCGTTCCGTCTATATTGCGACTTGCAACAGCAAGGACTTTTTGATAGACGAAACGGGAAACAGAAGATTTTGGACAATCGACTGTGAACAAAGATTTGAACTTGAGAAACTTCAAAAACTTGATGAAATTCAGTTATGGTTGCAAGTTTATGATTTGATACAGAAACACGGCAAACAGGCGTTTAGACTTTCACCCGAAGAAATCAAAGAACTTAACACACACAATGAAAAGCATGAGAAAAAACTCAAAGGACAGCAGGAAATTGAAGATATTTTGTCGAAAGAGAGTGACGATAATTATAAAATCGAATATGCACTTATGACAACGACAGATTTCAAAAATGAATGGGATAGAGAGTTAAAGGCATATTCTGCAAGCGTAATTGGCAAAGTACTTGATAAATTGGGATACGAAGTTGAAACAGTAAAACGCAATGGCAAAACGGCAAAACTCAGACGACTTCCAAAACAATTATGCTATCCAACAAATCAAAAATAACGGTTACAGCAGTTACGGTAAAATATTAAAAAATGCTTATGATGAGGTTACGGCAGTTACGGCAGGTTACGGCAAAAATCAAAAAATGCCGTAACCCAAAAAATATAGTATTTATGCGGCTTTAATGGTCTTTTTTTGGCAAGGTTACGGCAGTTACGGCAAAAACCTTAATAAAAGGAATTGAAAAAAAAAAATAATAATAAAGTGTGTTATATGATTATTATATCATATATATCAATATATTTTATTTTTTTTTTAAAATATGGTATATATAAAAAATTTGCCGTAACTCCCGTAACCACCTTAAAAAATACAGTCTGCAAGCGGTTTTCAGCGGTTACGGCAACAAAAAAAAATGCCGTAACCTCCCGTAACTCCCGTAACTCCCGTAACCTACAAATTGTGTATTATGGTAAAAAATATAAAAATTGGAAAAGGAAAGATGAAAAAAGAATGAGAAGAAAAAAGAATTACCATTGGAGAGTAAAAAGAGCCTATGACGGCAGTTATTGGCTGTGTGTGTTGGTGCATATCGGATATAAGCAAGGCTGTTATTACAACTTCTTGAAAAAATACAAGACAAAAGCCGAAGCGGAACTTGCAAAAAGATTGATGAAATTGAAAACGGAGGTTTTAGCATGAATGAAAATTTAATTCCGTTCAATGAACGAACAGAGGAAGAAGTGAGGGCAATAGCAAAAAAAGGCGGTATCAATTCGGGAAAAGCAAGGAAAGAAAAAGCGGAACTGAAAAAAACTCTGTTGACACTTTTGGAAAGCGATTTTGACGTTGAAACAGACGGCAAACATGAAAAAGTTGACGGTGCAACGGCTATTTGTGTATCACTTATAAAAAAAGCTATTTCGGGCGATACAAAAGCATTTTTGGCAATTCGTGACACAATCGGAGAAATACCGACAACGAAAGTATCGGTTACAAACGATATATCACAATCGGTAATTGATGAAGTTGAAAAAATTGTAATGTGTGAGGATTGAAAAAGGGGGGATATTGTGATAACGGCAAAAGAACGTATTGCAATAGCAAGAGCCAAAAGAGCAAGGCTTGAAAAAATGCGTGATAAATTCTTGATACTGTCTGAGGATATAGGCATAAAGGCAACGGACAGGCTGAAAGCCTTGTCAATGGCTTATGAGATTGAAAAGGAACTGAACGCTAATAAATTTTGATATGGATTTTTTTGTACATCAACTGTGATATGATAAAAAACAATAAAGGAGGTGAAATTGAATGGAGGTAAATTTGTTTTTTGAATCATTCGAGGAAGTATCAGCAAAAAGTTATTTAGATTATTTGAGAGAATTTGATGACCGTGAAAAGTACGAAAGAATTTTGAATTGTCCTTTTTGCGGAGGATATGCAACGTTATTCAAAATAGGACAGCAAACAGACATTGAGTGCAGAGATGATGTATATGCGGTTGTATGCGATGACTGTAACGCAATGGGGGGAAGTCCTAATTATAGAGCGGAAGACGCAATAAGAGCATGGAACAGGAGAGAAAAATAAATTGTTGCATAAGTCCGACACCAAAACGGCGAAAAAATGAATATTCACAAATGCTTGATGTTATACGACATTGAGCATTTTTTATTTTTCGGACTGCATAAAAAA
>DBXL01000139.1:0-5331 GCA_002309275.1 Ruminococcaceae bacterium UBA1213
AAACAATATCTTGTATTTTCGGATAGTCGTCAGCAGGCAGCTTATTTTGCCTCTTACTTTGACGGAACGTATCATAATATTTTACGAAGAAGATTACTGATAAATGTTCTGAGAAATAATTCGGACAGATACAGAAACGGTGTTTCTATAAAAAGAATTTGTGAGGATTTGTTTGCGGAATTTGACAAATACAGGATATTCGATGAAGAAGACAGAGAAAAAGAGGCTGTAAAAACTGTATTGTATGAACTGCTGAATAAAGACAGAAATTCATTGGAGGGAATGGGACTTCTTTGGTTTGAATATGACTACATGGGAAAAGAACTTACTGTTTTCAAGAATGGGGAAACAAAAGCTGTTATCAGTGTACTTGCAGACAGTTTCAGAAATGAACAAAGTATATATTATGATGAGCTTTACAGATTGACACCGTATGATAAAGAGTTTTTTCAGTATGGAAATTATGTAAAAGGCTTTGCAGCCGATCCTTTAACGAAAGATGAATATCATTCGTGTTGGGTGGAAAATAAAATGCTCAATTCTCGAACAAGCTATTTGAAAAGACTGAGTAAAAAAATTGGTGATGAATGGAATACCGAAAAGACCAATAAATTTTTATTGCTTGTATGGCAGAAGATATTCAAAAATCATCTTGTGACAGAGGATAATACAGGTTATAGTATGGATTTTTCAGCTTTTAAAGTGCATAGTATATTTTCCGAAAATAAAAAAAGATTTCAGTGTGAACGCTGCGGAAGAATAACAGTACACAATGCAGACGGTGTGTGTCCTACTTACAGATGTAAGGGAAAATTGACTGAATTTGATGATTCGATATATGAGCAAAACCATTATTATAAATTGTATAATAATCTTGATATATATGACCTGAAGATAAAGGAACATACTGCTCAGTTAAGCGTTGACAGGGCTAAGGAATATCAGGAAGAATTCGTCAATAAAAATATCAATATTTTAAGCTGTTCAACGACATTTGAAATGGGAGTTGATGTTGGTGATCTGGAAACGGTCATGTTGAGAAATATGCCGCCTACACCGGCAAATTATATTCAGCGTGTGGGACGTGCCGGAAGAAGAACTGACAGTGCAGCCTTTGCACTGACCTTTTGCAGAACATCTTCTCACGACAGCAATTATTTCAATCGTCCGAAAGATATGATAAAAGGACAGATACAGCCGCCGTATTTTAAAACAGTCAACGAAAAAATAGTAAGAAGACATACCTATGCAGTCTGTATGGCGGAGTTTTTCAGACGTTTTCCCGAAAGCTTTGATAATGCGGAAACACTCATGCTGACGGATCATTACGGCACTTTGAAAGCGTTTATTTCTATAAAAGAGCCGTATTTGATAAATATAATAAAGCAGTCCATTCCCGTTGAACTGCATGAAAAAATAATAGGCTGGCTTGACAGATTCATATCTGATGACGGTGAGCTGAATACAGCATACAATACATTGACAAAGGATATACATGACCTTGAAGAAGCTTATGAAGCTGCTAAAAAAGAAGTAGAAAAATCAAATAAAAAGAATTATGCGATGATAGGGATACAGGGAGAGATAAGGGCTTTAAAGCAGGAAAAAATCATTTCATTTCTTTCAAGATTCAATATTATTCCAAAATACGGATTTCCTGTTGACAGCGTGGAACTCAGTACAAAATTGAGTCAGCAAAATAAATGGAAACGGAATGACTCTTTAAGATTGCAAAGAGATATGAAAATAGCTGTCGGAGAATATGCCCCCGATTCACAGATCATTGCAGATGGTATGATGTATACAAGCCGTTATATTGCCAAACCTGCAAGCAATGACCAGGACTGGAAAATATACAGTTACGGAAAATGCAGTAATCCTCTTTGCGAAAATATCAATATAAAAATATATTCATTTGATGAAGATAAAGAAATAGGACAATGTTCTTTTTGCGGAAGTAATGTAAAGAGAATGGGAGAATTTATTGTTCCGGAGGCAGGGTTTATTGCAGACAGTAAAGTTGAAAAGGCTTATACAAAAAAACCGAAACTGAATTATCATGGTGAGATACATTACATAGGTGACAGAAGTTCTGCTGAAAATTGTATCAAAAAGCAGCATATCATCAACGGAAAAATAATAGAATTGGTATCTTCCGTGAATGATGAGCTCCTGGTAATGAGCAGGACAAATTTTTATGTATGTCCGTTTTGTGGATTTGCGAAAAAGGAATTAACGCCTCATGCAATGAAAATAACGAAAGCACCAAGTCATAATGCAGTTTACGGACGGAAATGCAGTTCAAAAAATATGCAGTTGTTTGCATTGGGACATACATTCAGAACGGATGTTGTAAGGTTGGACTTCACTGCTCAGCTGGATATAGAGGGAGAACTGTCCGTTTTATATACCCTTTTGGAAGGTATAAGCCGTACATTGAAGATAGAGAGAACAGATATTGACGGATGTGTTCAAAGAATAAAAACAGAAAACGGTTATGCTGAATCATTTGTTATTTTTGATAATGTACCGGGCGGAGCAGGTCATGTTTCAAGAATGGTGAACCTTAAAGCAGAGGAATTGCAGCAGCTTTTAAGAAATGCCTATGACGTTGTGGATCAATGTACCTGCGGTGGTGAAAGTGAAGATACTGCTTGTTACAGTTGTTTGTGGAATTACTCCAATCAGAATTATCACAATATTTTAACAAGGCGTTCCGCAAAAACATTTTTAAGAGTATTCCTATAATAATTGATTCCCTGTCGATTGCTGAAAGGTGACAGACAGGGAAGTTTTGTTTATGGGAGTGAGAGGCTTATGGATTCTCACTCTTGATTTTTGTACCGATTTTAAATTTTTGAGAATCCGGGAAAATAATTCGTGATTTTTATAGGCAATTCAGAGAATATTTATAATCAAGTGCCTCACATACTGCATTGATAATATCGAAATCAAATTCTTTCTTTTTTATATGAAAGCCTTCAAGCATTTTTTTATTTTTCCTGAATGATTTCCAAAGCAGATTTTTATCCCTGTCATCAAGGGAAATTTTGTACAGGAGATTGGAAAGTGAAATAATGATATCTTTATATTCATTGCAGATTTTAATATCCGTTTTTCTTTTCGACCATGATAAAAATTTATCAAAATCCTCTCCTGTATATTTAGGCTGCAAGCCTATGATAGGATTCACAAGCAGTTGGGTGGAGGATAACATTAAATTGACATAAGCACCTAATTCATATTGCTGTTCTTCTGTCATTTTACTGTAATCAAAGCCGAATGATTTTATTTTTTCAACAGCTTTTATCAATTTTTGGTTTTCATCTTTTATACGGGCGATACGTTCATTCAATTCGACGATAGCAAGCTCATAGGATTTTATATCACGTTCACTTATCAGGATAAAAACATTTAAGATGCGTTCTATATCTGATTTGCTTTTCCAGAATAATATTCCGCTTACCAATACGGATACACCTGCGATAGTCCAGCCGATTGGTCCGGCAAGTGCCAGAAATGCTTCTCCGGCAGCCATTCCACCGCCACCGGCTGCCAATGCACCGCCGCCGAGCCATGCCAAAGCAGCATTTGTTGCAGCGGCACCGCTCAATGAAGAAATAGCTGTGCCGGTTGAAGCAACACCGAATGTTGTAGCTACACCCATTGCCGCTGTAGGTCCTATTGCGACAACAGCTACTCCAAGACCTGCCCCGGCGATACCTGCTCCTGCACCCTTTACCATAGCATTTTTATGGTCTTTTTCGATTGTTTCAACCTGTTGTTTCCATTGAAGTGTTATTTCTTTGATTTTTTCATATTCCAGCTTTTCTTCATCGGGAAGATTTCTGATTTTGTCAAAAATACTTTGAATACTGCATAGTGCATCATAGAGAACACTTGTATGAGAACCTAATTCCTCTATTTTCTTGTTGGTTTTATTGACGGCTTTTTGAACATCTTCCTGTGCTGCTTTAAGCCTTTTTTTCGTTTTGCCCATTATTTTTTGCCCCCTTTGAAGTATTTATCAATATCTGCTTTTGACTTTAATATTTTATTTGACGGCACATTTCTCTTTTCGGCAAGTATGACCGATTTTTGAAAAGTCTCTGTATAAAGACCACTGTTTTGAAAGTCATCAATAAATGTCAGCAAATGTCGGTCTTTATAAATATCATCGAGCATTTTCAGTCCTTCTATGTAATCAAGGACGATTGGTTTCTTTCTTTCAAGGAAATGCAATTCTATTTTTGTTTCATTCAATCTGATTCCACGCTTTATTTCGCCGTATAACGAAATGCCAAAACACCCTATACCGATAATATTCAGTCTTAAACAAAATTCTGCGGGATTAAAAGTACCTGTTATAAAACTGCGTACAGCGGCATCACCTATATCAACAAGGCAAAAAGTACCGTGTGCTACGGTCAGCATTCTTTTGACGGTGGCGTTTGAAAATGGTTTACAGGATTTCCACATTGATGAAAAAGAATATTTTTGGGGCTCTGTTTCAGCAAAATATTTTATCAGTCGTCTTATGGAGTAAACAAGGCGTACAACCATTTCATTGATGAAAACGGGTATCGCCTGAACCGTCTGAAAGCGGAAATCAAAACCTTGTTCGTACATTTTTAAAGCCATTTCATTCATAGCCTTATCAAAGCTGTTCACGGGAATGTTCAATTTTCTTTTGATAGCTATCACATCATTTGACCATGCTAAAAAGGGGGAGGGAACGCCCATACCTCTGCCTTTGCTTTGTGATGAACCTGACAGATCAGAGAGAAGATGTCCTATCCAGTTTGCGAATGCACAGAATAATTTGCTTGGAATATCATTTCCATGCAGTTCAAAACTGCCGTCCGCATGATCAAGTGAAATAAGCTGACCATCGGATATAAAATGAGAGGAGTTTGTGAACTGGTCAAGTATGGAGAAAAAAAGACCAAGCAAAGTCGGATTGTGTGCAAGGGATTTGAAGTGATGGTTTTTCGGACTCAGAGCGAAAACCTCACTTGCCGCATCGCCTGCACCCCGTTGATCATATGGGATTTTGAATTGATTTTCAAGAAAGCGAACAGCAGAAGATGTAGAATCCGTTCCTTTCCAGCCACAGAGTTCGGCAAAATCTTTTATTCTGTTTTCAAACCATTTATCTGTTATATTTCCAAGCGGAGATTCTCCGGGTTTGCCAACAAGGAATATATCTATCAATCCGCATAAAGCTCCCGAGCCGGCAGCTAAAATATAATCGAGCTTATCGCAATTCGGAGTAAGTTTATTGATGGTTTCAAGAGTTTCGTTGATTTGTTCTTCAAGTTCATTAAGTTC
>DBXL01000139.1:5351-7604 GCA_002309275.1 Ruminococcaceae bacterium UBA1213
TCAATGTTTTAGGTCATGGGTATAAGTTCCGTTTCCGCCTTTGACAATGCAGAGGCTGCAAATCCATATCCATTATCATCTATACATAAATCGAGCAGAATTACATCTTGTTTTTTCATTGTTATTCTCCGTTTTTTAATTTAAAAATCAACAAGGTATATGCCGATAGAGATTTGTTTGAAATTGTGTGACCGTTCTTTTATGGCAGTAACTTTTGCGGAAAGGAGTTTTCCTGCGTCCATTAAGCGTGAAAAGATAATATTATCTTTTTCGGGTACATAACCGATTTTTTTGCCGTTTTCAGTGAAAAGCAGAATGGCTTTTTCATCAAATTTATTGTTTTCACGGCGGAGTGTCAGTTTACAGCCCTCTGTTATCTCATTCAAAACAGATGTATCGGAAAGATGTGTCGTACCTGCAATGTATGTATCAAAAAGATGTATCTCTTTTACAAGAGGTTTTATGACATCACCAAGACCTTTGTTATTTGTAAGCATAGCAAGGTCGTCATTTTTTACCATCAGTTCTCCCATGTGAATTTTGCACCTCTTTCTATGAGTGATTTCAGAATGTCTTTCAACTGATTTTCGTAATTTGAATAGATTTCTATTTCTTTGGAAAGTTCTTCTTTTTTCTCTTTGACAAGTCCTTCGTCATCAAGAATGAATTTGTATTGATAAGGATCGGTTGACAGGATAGTTTCAATTTCATTTTCAAGTGCCTGTATTTTGTCCTGAATATCGGGAATATCTGTTTCATCTGCCGAAACGCCTGTTTCACGCAGGACACTGTTTATTTGTACTTCAAGCCGTTCCAGAGCTTCAAGGTCATTACGGTGATATGCATTCATCACGTTCACCCACAGTTCAGATAATACAGGGTTATTTTCTGTAACAGGATTAAGGTCGGGGTGAATTTTTTTGGCTATCTTCCGATACAGCCTTTTTATTTTCAGACATTCATTCTGACTTATCGTATCAAGGTCTTTACAGGTTTTATTATTTTCCATCATATCATTAAGCTGTTGCTGATAGTCCGACATTTCACTTTCTATATAACGGTTCATTTCTTCAATATTGATGAGTTTGCCGTAATTGACAGCCGCCTGACAATAGCTTATCATTTTTTTCTTTTCGATACAGCTTATTTTTTTGTGGAAAAGTTCCGTTATCAGTTCACCGAATTCATGTATATAAAGGCGTAAATAATTGTCAGCTTCTTTTTTCACCCTGTCACGCTCAAAAAGAAGTTTTTCATATTCATAACGCAGGATTTTATTTTCGGCTTCATTGTCCATTATATCACCTCAAAATCATAAAGTTCCCACCCGAGTATAACAATTCTTTGACCGTCTATTTCGGCTTTGGCAAAGAAATCGTCTATTGTCCTGTACCATTTGTTATCAAAGTGTATCACGATATTTCCGTCTTCTTCAAGACTTTCTACAAAATGTTCTTCTTCATCGTAATAAAAAGAAATATGCACGGGATTTTTCAGCAGTTCAAACAAATCAAAAAGGTCAATATGATTTTTGTCTATCGCTTTCAGACTGTAAAGGTCTTGTATCAGATATTTCATAATGCTGATGTTTCCAAAAAAGGGATTGTTTTCTATACGCAAGGCAAGAACGTCTTTGGCTTCCAGATACAGATGTATGGCTTCATCGGTTTTTCCCTCTTTTTTGCGGATAGAGGCAAGGCGTGTAAATATTTCGGGTATGGGTGCATAGGCATTGTCAATATCCTTTACTTCATCATAAAGAGTTTCAATGATATTCTTGTATTTTTCATAATCTTTTTTGACATAGTAACCGTTCTTATACATATCGGCGATTTTGTATTGTGCAACGATATTGTGCTTCAAAGATGAAAAATAATAGAAAGCCTTTTCATAGTCAACCGTGCCTGTTCTGCCGTAATACCAGATATAGCCGAGTCCCTGAATAGCAGGTTCATAATCAAGAGCCGCCGCCATTTCATAATATTTGAGTGCAAGGTCATAATCCTTTCGGGCATAGTAAGTAGCACCCAAATCAGTCATATATCTTGGATCATGTGTCTTTTCTATCACAAAGCCCATAGCCTCTGTATAAAGAAAAAAATCATCATCTGACAGAGTTTCATCATCTTCACAAAGTCTTGCACATATTTCTTTTGCTTCTTTCAGTGTCATGTTTTCATCTCCTGAGATTTTTTCTTTATTATATCTCACATAAAATGATAATACAATAGTTTTTTGAATATCTGTTGAAAT
>DBXL01000211.1:0-487 GCA_002309275.1 Ruminococcaceae bacterium UBA1213
CTTACTTCACAGTATATCCCCAAAACCGTAACGTCTGTCGGCAGTTACGCTTTCGGTTATAAATATGCCGACAGCACCTATACCCGTGACAGTGCATTTACTCAGATTTCGGGCTATCCCAATACCGCCGCACAGACCTACTGCAAGAATTACAATGTTCCGTTCAAATCCCTGCTCCAGTATTCCACAAGCTCTGACGGCAAGAGTATCAAAATCGAGAAATATACAGGTACCGATACAGTCGTTGTTATCCCCGATAAAATTGACGGTCTGCCCGTAACATCAATAAAAGGCTATGCCTTCAACGGCACCAACGTGACAAAAGTTACACTTCCCAGCGGCATGACAGCTCTTGACGGCTATGCTTTCTACGGTGCAAGCAAGCTCACAACCGTTGTATTCCCCTCAGGTCTTACTTCTATCGGTCAGTATGCCTTTAAATTCTGCACAAGTCTCAAATCCATCACCATTCCCAATACCGTTACTT
>DBXL01000211.1:545-19158 GCA_002309275.1 Ruminococcaceae bacterium UBA1213
AGACTATCGGAAAAGACGCTTTCACAAATACTGCTCTAACAAGCGTTACTATTCCGAAGTCAACAACGTCTATCGGGGAACACGCTTTCGGTTATACCTATGCAAACAGTGTCTATACTGCTGTAAGCGGATTCAAGATGACAGGCTATGCCTATACAGCGGCTGATACCTATGCCAATAAATATTCCATCACTTTCAATCCGCTCTATGAAAATATTACAAATAATTCCACTATCAGCAGGTCTGCCATTACTCTCGGCAAAAGTATAACAATCAATTTTGCCTCAACAGGCGGTAAAAAGCCTTTGACCTATGCGGCAATGTATTCATTTAACGGTGGTTCGTCTGTTTCGATATGCTCATACAGCGAAAATACTTCTGCAACATTTACCCCGACAAAAGCAGGCACTTACACCATTTACACCTATGCAAAGGACGACAGAGGACAGTTTGTAAGAAAAGATTTGACATTAACAGTTGAAACAACGGCTGTAAATAATACCTCAACTATATGGGTAGGTGAAACACAGGGTGCAGCAGAAATGTATGCAGATGATACAGTAGGAATTTCCGCAAGTGCGACAGGCGGAAATGGAAGCTATAAATATTCCGTATTCTATCACCTCAAGGGCAGCAATAACTGGTACACAGCTATCGAAGATACAACAAAAACCAATATCTCTTTCAGAATGACAGATGATGACGGTGTGGCTCTTATTGGTGATTGTGAGATACTTGTTACAGCAACAGATACAGACGGCAAATATGAAAGCAAGACATTCGATATGACCGTTTATGAAAGACTTTTCAACACTTCAACGATAAGTGCAGAAACCGTGAAAGTCGGTGAAACTATCACCATCAATGCAAGTGCAACAGGTGGTACGGGAAATTACAAGTATCACTTCTCATATACGAGCAGCAATTTGGACGACGGGTACGGACTTCCCGAAACATCGGAAGGCGTTTGCACATTTGTTCCCGATTGTGCAGGCAGTTATCAGTTTACGGTTATCGTATATGACATGGACGGCAGCACAATTAAGGGAAGTGCAACAGAAATATTTGATGTGACCGTTGGAGCAGCTCAGCAGGAGCTTGTAAATACATCTTATATTTCCGATGAAAACGAAGAAATTACTCTCGGCGACAGAATTTATGTAACACCATCTGCTGAGGGCGGTGCAGGCGGTTATACCTATGCAGTTCTCTACAAAAAATCAACTGATACAAGCTGGGTGACGAAACAGAATTTCTCTTCCAATACAGAAAATATATCTGTTCTCCCGTCAAAAGCCGCTGTATATAATATATGTGTGAAAGTAAAGGACGCTGACGGCACTATCGTTAAAAAGTTCTTTGACGTGACAGTTAAAGAGGCTCAGAAAGCTCTTGAAAACAATTCCACTATCTCTGCAACGACTATTAACAAGGGCGAAAGCATTACTCTCACAGGCAAGGCAGCAGGCGGTACAGCACCTTATCAGTATCAGGTAGTTTATAAGAAAAAGACCGATACAAAATGGACGACAAAACAGAATTTCGCATCAAATGCAACTGTAACAGTAACTCCTGCAAGTGCCGTTGAATATGATGTATGTATCAAAGTAAAAGACGCTAACGGTGATATAGTTAAAAAGTTCTTTGACGTTACTGTAAAAGCAGACGCTGCTCTTACAAATAATTCCACTATGTCTGCAACGACTATCACAAAGGGCAATACTGTCAAATTGACAGGTAAAGCAACAGGCGGTACAGCTCCCTACACCTATTCATTCCTTTACAAGAAAAAGACCGATACAAAGTGGACAACCAAACAGGGCTTTGCAGAAAACAATGTAGTTGACATCAAGCCTGCAAGTGCAGTTGACTATGATGTATGCATAAAAGTAAAGGACAGTAAAGGTACTGTTGTAAAGAAATTCTTTGACCTGACAGTAACACAGGCTTTTGCAAGCAATTCAACCATATCTGCAACAAGCATTACAAAGGGACAGACTGTAACCGTAAATTGTGCAGCCACAGGCGGAAAAGCGCCTTATACCTACGCTGTATTCTACAAGCAGAAAGCGCAGACTAACTGGACTACAAAGCAGAATTTTGCTGAAAACAATACGGTTTCTATCAAGCCTGCAACTGCAACAACTTATGATATATGCGTCAAAGTAAAAGACGCTGACGGAACAGTTGCAAAACAGTATTTTGCAGTTGAAGTGAAGTAAATTGCAGACTTTATCGAAAAGTTGACATTTAGAATGGTATTCTTTTACCCTGTCGGTGCCGGTGCACCGGCAGGGTTTTTCGATGTGCAGAGTTGTGTAATATCATAAAAAATCTATAAAAAATACTTGACAAATGAAAAACTTTAGTGTATTATATTAATAGTTCAGGGACTGCTGAACTGTTATAAGCTTGATTATTCCTTTTCTTTCCTTTTTCCTTTTTTCTTTTTATTCCTTTGAGCAAGTGCGTGGGGTTTTACAAGACCTTACGCATTTGCTTTTTATCAGGGTGTAATACAGGCAGGATTTCTGTATCACATACATATTCACTCAAATAGAAACGAAAACTTTAAGGAGGCATTTTTTATGAGCAAGTCAACAAGTATTATTCTGACATTGGCAGGTCTTTTTATCGGAATTGCAGTGGGATTTATGGTATCGCCTGTTAAAAAGGGGATTCGCATAGGCAGACTGCGTATTGACTGCAACGTGGGCTGCAACAACGGTGCAGGGAATACTAATACAAGATATGGCAGGAAAAAAATCGGAAGTGAGAGTAATAAAGATGAATGAGATAATAAAAGCGATGGTTGAAAGAAGAAGTACAAGAAGTTATCAAAATGAGATGTTGCCAAAAGAAGTGATTGATGATATAATAAAGGCGGGGCTGTATGCAGCGAGTGGAAGAAATTATCAGTCAGCTGTCATTATTGCGGTGACTGACAGAGCCATGCGTGACAGGCTGTCGGAGATGAACAGGAAAATAGGTGGCTGGTCAGAAGGCTTTGATCCGTTTTATAATGCACCGGTAGTGTTGGTGGTTCTTGCGGACAAGTCAAGACCTACCTATTTGTATGACGGCAGTTTGGTTATGGGAAATCTCATGCTTGCGGCACACTCTATGGGAATAGGTAGCTGTTGGATACACAGGGCAAAGGAAGAGTTTGAAAGTGAAGAGGGCAGAGAAATTCTGAAGTCACTGGGAATTGAGGGAGAATATGAAGGTATCGGACACTGTATTTTGGGATATGCCGGCAGTGATTGTATAAAGATACCGGAAAGGAAGTCGGACAGAGTTTATTACATTTAAGGGAAAGGTGATGGAATGGGAAAAAGGGCAATAGCAGTATTGTTTACAGCGGTTATATTGCTGTTGGGAGTTCAGGTGACTGTTTTTGCAGACAGTGAGTTTGAATATGAAGTATCGGAAAATGGAGAAGTCTGTGTCAGGAGCTACAAAGGGGATTCCGAAAAGGCAGAAATTCCCGAAAAGACAGGCGACGGCTTGGTGACGGTCATTTTATCCGGAAGCTTCAAAGGAAAGGAAAATTTAAAAAGTATTGTTATACCGGAAAGCATGGAGAGAATAGAAGAAAATGCTTTTGAGGGCTGTATTAATCTGAAAGAGGTATATTTCAAAGGCTCTGTTGAGAAATGGGAGGGCGTTGTCAGGGAAAGCGGTGGAAATGAAAGTTTTCTGCAGGCAGACGTGCATTTTGAAGATACAGACGAGGAAATGAAAGAAACGGAGCTTTTTGAGTACATTATCAACGGTGATAAAAAGATAGTGATACATAAAGGCAGAAGTGTCTATCCGGAGAATACAAAAATCATTTTTCCATGTAAAATAGATGATAAAGAGGTTGTTGCGATAGCAGACAGTGCATTTGAAGGCTGTGAAAATCTGTGTGAGATAGGTTTTGAAAACGGCATAAAAACAATAGGTCGTGATGCCTTCAAGAACTGTGGGGAACTGAAGAAAATAAGTCTGCCTGACAGCATAGAGAAGATAGGCAGAGATGCTTTTCAGAATACGGCATTTTACTATAACAGTGCAGATGGAAGTATTTATATTAACAGGTGGTACTGTGGCTGTAAAGGCGATATGTCAAAGGAAATTGATGTGCTGATACAGAGAGGCACAAAAGGCATTGCGGACTATGCTTTTTATGGCAATCCTGATATTGTGAATGTATTTTTTACAAGGGGGATTAAATATATTGGTGACAGTGCCTTTGAGGAATGTAAGTCTTTGTCGGGCATATTCTTTGAAGGGACGAAAAATGAATGGAAAGAAATCAAAATGGGTTTCGGGAGTGATGATATTCTTGCAAAGCATATCCGATATAATGCGACCATAGATACTTATTGGACAGATATGTATAAAGATTTGAGTATAAGCCTGTTAGTGATAATAGGGATATTGATTACAGGGCTGGTGTACTGTACAGCAAAGATAATTGTATTGAACAGGATGGTGTCATATCTTGATGAAGAGCTGAGTAAAAAGCCGAAGCCTCGCCCGAAGAAAAAGCCCCCTGAAAACAGACAGCCTCCCAAAAAAAGAAATTGAGAATGAAAAATCAGGACATAAGAAATGTTCTGATTTTTTTGCTTGTTTGACTTGATTTTTTTGTAAAACAGGGCTAAAATAGATGTACATAAAGTGAAGGAGTTCTTTTGTTATGACAAAAAATCTGTTGTCGAAAATAAATGAAAAAATGCGTGGTTTTTCAAAGGGACAGAAGTTAATTGCCAATTTCATCACAGAGCATTATGACAAGGCAGCATTCATGACTGCTTCCAAGCTGGGAATCACTGTAGGGGTGAGTGAATCAACGGTTGTCAGATTTGCGGCAGAGCTTGGCTATGACGGTTATCCGCAAATGCAGAAAGCCATGCAGGAAATGATAAGGGACAAATTGACATCTGTACAGCGTATAGAAGTCACTAAAAGCAGAATCAATCATGATGATATTCTTGAAACGGTTCTGAATCAGGACATAGAGAAGATAAGAAAAACGCTTGAGGAAACTTCAAAAGAAGATTTTAAAAATGCAGTGAATGCCATATCGAAGGCAAAGACAATATATATATTTGCCGTAAGGAGTTCGGCAGCACTTGCGTCATTTCTGGGATATTATTATTCTCTGATATTCGAGAATGTAAAGGTGATAAGTAACTATGGTGAAACGGAGATACATGAAAAGCTTTTCAGAATGTCAAGTGAAGATGTGATAATAGGGATAAGCTTTCCGAGATACTCGAATGCTGCAATAAAAGCCATGACCTTTGCCCATCACAGAGGGGCAAAGGTAATTGCACTGACGGACAGCATGGCAAGTCCTCTTGTATCGGTATCGGACTATGTACTGATAGCAAAAAGTGACATGGCATCTGTGGTGGATTCTCTTGTAGCACCGCTGAGCGTAATAAATGCACTTGTTGTTGCCACAGTGCTGAATCCGGAGCTTAAAGCAAACGATACATTCAGTATGCTTGAAAACATCTGGAAAGAGTATGACGTGTACAGCAATAACAGGGAGGAACAGTGAATTGTCAAGAAAAACGGCAGTAATAGGCGGAGGAGCGTCAGGCATGATGGCAGGCATTTTCGGGGCATATGCCGGAGATGAAGTCACCATATTTGAAAGAAATCAAAAAATCGGCAGAAAAATATATATAACAGGCAAGGGCAGATGTAATATTACAAATAACTGCGATATAAAGACGGTGATTGAAAATACGCCCGTCAATGCAAGATTTCTTTACAGTGCACTGAACCGGTTTTCGCCGGCTGATACGGTGGAATTTTTTGAAAGTAATGGTCTTGCACTGAAAACCGAAAGGGGAAACAGAGTGTTTCCTGTATCCGACAGGGCAGGAGATGTTGTGGATACGCTTTTGAGAGTATCAAGGCAGGCAGGCTGTAGAATTGTCAATAAGCGGGTTTCGGACATCATTTTTGAAAACGGCACCGTAAAGGGCATAGAAGTTGAAAATAAGTTTCTTGCATTTGATAAGGTAATTATTGCGTGCGGAGGGAAATCGTATCCTTTGACAGGCTCAACGGGTGACGGCTATGCATTTGCCAAGAAAGCAGGTCATACAATCATTCCGTTAAAGCCGTCGCTTGTACCGTTGGAAACGGCTGAAAAAATACCAAATGAATGTGATAAACTGCTTTTGAAGAATGTTTCTTTGAATGTTGTTGATACGGTGACGAACAGGAAAATATATAGTGATTTCGGAGAATTGCAGTTAATGAAATATGGCGTATCGGGAGCAGTAATTCTGAGTGCAAGCTCTCACATGAGGGAAATGCAGTCGGGCAGATACAGACTTGATATAGACTTAAAGCCCGCACTTTCAGAAGAAAAGCTTGATGCAAGACTGCTCAGAGAGATTTCGGAAAGAAAATCAAATGACTATGAATATTTACTTCATGCATTTCTGCCGAAGCAGATGATAAATTTTTTCATGGAGAAGTCGGGTATTTCTGGAAATAAAAAATGCAGTGAGATAAGCAGGAATGACAGAAAAAATATGATAGCACTGTTAAAGAAGTTTTCACTCACTGTGAGGTCGTACAGACCGATAGAAGAGGCAATTATCACATCAGGCGGAGTAGATGTCAAAGAGATAGAACCCAAAACAATGGAGTCAAAATTGATAAAAGGGTTGTATTTTGCAGGAGAAGTGATAGATGTGGACTGCTATACAGGGGGATTCAATCTGCAAACGGCATTCTGTACGGGAGTGCTTGCAGGAGAAAATTGACGGAGAGGTGATAACTTTTGTTTGAAAGTGAAAAGAAAGAGTTTCTTGACAGCCTGAAAGATTTTGTGAAAGGCTTATCTGATAAAATTTCAGAAAATGATGAGTGGACTGTAAAGGGATTTATAGATATATTTAAAAATATTTATACTGTTTCAGGCGATACAAAGGTTATATCAAAAATACTGGAATTGCAGCTGTTTCCGTATTTAAAGGATTTTGCCGTAAGTAGCCGTAAGTATTGGATACAGAATAGAATTGGCAAAATATCAGAATTGGTATCCTGATTTAACATTTGTTTGTGTGGGGAATGAGAATATAAAATTTGCGGTGGATTTGAAAACAACCTATTTTACAGCGAATGACCATAAGTTCTGCAACGGGTTTACGCTGGGTTCACACGGGGAATATTTTATTGACCGTACAAGCAGTAAAAATATACAATATCCTTATGGTGAATATGCAGGACATTTTTGTTTGGGAATCATTTATGACAGAAAACAGACGGAAAAAACGGAAGAAATGAAAATATATTCAGAAAGTGAATTGGGAGAGATACCGTCAGTTGTCGGAAATTTTGTATTTTTTGCGGAAGAGAAATGGAAAATTGCAAGTGATAAAAGCGGAAGCGGAAACACAGCCAATATAGGAAGCATACAATATGTTGAGGATATAATAAACGGCAACGGAGTTTTTGCGGTAGCAGGAGAAGATAAGTTTGATGACTACTGGGCGAATTTTGGAAAGATACAAATAAAAAAGCCTGACGGCACTGATAAAAAATGTCTTGCTTTAAGGAGTATCTGGAATACAAAGGACTGCCCGAAAGTTTAAATAATTCAAAAAAGACTAAAAAGAAGTGATGATATGAATGAAAAGATATATGTTCCGCCCATCAAAATACAGGGAATCAAAACAAAGCTTGTTCCCGTAATAAAAAAGAATGTTGCGGTCAGTGAAAATACTTTATGGATAGAGCCGTTTATGGGTTCAGGCGTGGTAGGGTTTAATGTCAAGCCCCGAAAAGCGATTTTTTCAGACATCAATCCATATATCATTGACTTTTATACAAACCTTAAAGAGAAAAAAATTACTTCGTATATTATAAGAGAGTTTCTTGAAGAACACGGAAAGCTCCTTTCGGAAAAAGATGAAAAATACTATTATGAAGTCAGGGAGAGGTTCAATAATGAACATAATCCTCTGGATTTTCTTTTTTTGAACAGGTCATGCTTTAACGGAATGATAAGATTTAACAGGGAATATAAATTCAATGTTCCGTATGGGCATAAGCCTGAAAGATTTTCAAAGGCATATATTACTAAAATTGTCAATCAGGCGAAATACATAGAAGAATGTCTGCAAATATGTGACTGGAGATTTGAGTGTACTTCGTTTGAGGAGGCACTCAGTCAGGCTGATGAAAATTCTTTTATATATTGTGATCCGCCGTACATTGGAAGGCACGTCGATTACTATGACAGCTGGAATGAAGATGATGAAAGAAAGCTGTATGAGATTCTGAAAAACTGTGAATGCAGGTTTATGCTTTCTACATGGGACCACAATGATTACAGGGAAAATTTATATATTAAAAGTTTATGGTCGTTCTGCTTCAAGCTGACAAGAAATCATTTTTATCATGTGGGTGCAAAGGAGCAGAACAGGAATTCTATGGTTGAGGCATTGCTTACCAACTACGAGCTTTCTGACAGCAGTAATGAATTTCTGAACGAAAATAAACAGCTGTACCCTGCATAACTGACTTTTGAAAAACTTATTATGCAAAGTTTACATAGAAATTTGTTGAAATTTATTTGATTTTACTTGTTGACAAATCATATTGGTGTAATGTATAATAGTATGGTATCGTAATGACACAAACCCCTGCCGTATGGCGGATGGGAGGGAAGATAAATGGCTGAAATCAGAATTAAAGATAATGAATCCCTCGAGAGTGCACTCAGAAGATTTAAGAAGCAGTGTGCGAGAGGCGGTATCATTCAGGAAGTTCGTAAGAGAGAAGCTTATGAAAAGCCTTCTGTAAAGCGTAAAAAGAAGTCTGAAGCTGCTCGTAAACGTAAGTACAAGTAATCGGTACTTTACACAGAAATTAAGGGGATGTTTTCGGATGCTGCTTCAGGGCAGTATTCCGGAGATGTCCCCACTTTATTTATTGGGGAGTGGAGAGTGGAGAGTGGAGAGTGGAGCGAAAAAAGGACTGCTAATGCCGACAGCGGCAGTAAGGAATGTTACGGACATAAGCATGGAGCTTATCAGGGAATTGGAGATAGATGCCATTCTGCTTGACGTTGACAATACGCTTGCACCGCCGACATCACACATAGCATATGAAGGGGTACATGAATGGATAGACATGCTGAAGGAAAATAATATAGCAGTGGTGATATGCTCGAATAATTACAGAAAGAGAGTTAAGCCGTTTTCCGACAGTGTGGGATTGAATTGTGTATCAATGAGTCTGAAGCCTCTGCCGTTCGGGTTCAACAGAGCAAAGAGAAAGCTCAAAGAAAAACCGCAGTCCGTGCTTGTGGTAGGTGACCAGATATATACAGATGTGCTGGGAGCGAATCTGGCAGGCATGAAGTCTGTACTGCTTGTACCGAGAGATGAGGAACACGGGCTGACAATATGGATAAGAAGGAAACTTGAAATCAGGATAAGGAAAAAGATAAAAATTTTGGGGGAATAGATATGTCTGTAAGGCAGTCAAATGTAATTGACGGAATGGGAATAGACAGGGAGGCAAATAAACTGGTATTTTTGATAACTGATCCGTACGGATGGGCAGTGCAGGAATATGAACATCTCACGGCTATTCAGGCAAAAATCAATAATTATGTCAGGTACATTGAAACAAAGAGTTATAGTGATATGTACAAAAACAGGGAATTTGACGGTTACAGAATAGAAATCGTTTTCAAGTACAAATATACGGAAAACGGAGAGGCATTTCTGAATGCAGGAAAGAAACAGCTGAAAGAAAGGAATATAGATTTTATCTATTCTGTTGCAAAGGGGGATTGAGAAAAATGAAAAAGGTACTTTTTATACTCGGACCTAATTTGAATATGGTAGGGATAAGGGACAAAAATATATATGGAGCGGAAACAGCGGAGAGTATCAATGCACAGGTGATGAAGTGGGCAGAGGAGCTGGGAATTGAATTGGAGATATTCCAGTCAAACCACGAGGGAGATATAGTTGATAAGATACATTCGGCGTATGGTGAAAAAGACGGTATTATGATAAATGCGGGAGCATTGACGCATTACAGCTATGCATTGAGAGATGCCATAGAATCCGTGCATATACCGACAGTGGAAACGCATATGTCCAATATCTATGCCAGAGAGGAATTCAGGCATAAATCTGTCATATCGGCGGTATGTATGGGCTGTATAGCAGGCTTTGGAAAAGAGAGTTATTATTTAGGCTTGTCAGCCCTTTTGAAAAAACTTGTCTGACAGGGGTGTTATCATTGGATTCAAGATTGAAAGTATTGTCGGGAATGCTTCCCGAATACGCAGACGGTGCATTGATTTTTTCAAACACCAACAGGAGATATTTCACAGAGTTTGTATCATCATTGGGATATTTGCTTGTAACGAAAAGTGAGAGTTATTTGTTTGTGGATTCAAGATACAGCGAGGCTGCACAGAAACAGGCAAAAAATTGTACAGTAGTGGCGTATAAAGTATTGAGTGAAGAAATGGCGGATATTATCAGTCAGAATGGGCTTAAAAACATCATGCTGGAGAGTTCCGCCATAACGCTGAGTGAATGTGAGCATATTGAAAAGATATTTGCAAAGGCAAATGCGGGTGCATTGAAAAACAATGAGCTGGACAGGATTATCAATACCATGAGGGTGATAAAGACATCTGACGAGATAGAGAAAATGCACAGGGCACAGCTTATTACGGAACACGCACTCACAGAAACGCTGAAATTGATAAAAGAGGGTGTGACGGAAAAAGACCTTGCACTTGAATTGGAATTCAGAATGAAAAGGCTTGGTGCAGAGGACGTGTCATTTGATTTGATAGTGCTTGCAGGAAAGAAAACATCTATGCCGCATGGAGTGCCGGGCTTTCACAGGGTGAAAAGAGGCGATTTCATTTTATTTGATATAGGTGCTACTTATGACGGCTATCACAGTGACATGACAAGGACATATGCTTTCGGAAATATCAGTTCAGAGCAAAAGAGGGTTTATGGAACCGTAAAGCAGGCACAGGAAAATGCATTGGCGGCACTGAAAGACGGTGTAGAATGTGGATATGTTGACAGTGCGGCGAGGACATATATCAATCATGCAGGATATGAAGGGTATTTTGGACATTCCACAGGGCATGGAGTAGGTCTGGATATACATGAAGTGCCGTCAGTTTCGCCGAAGAGTGATTTTGTACTGAGAAACGGTATGGTTGTGACGGTAGAACCGGGGGTATATCTGCCCGACAGATTCGGAGTAAGGATAGAAGATATGGTTGTGATAACAAACAGCGGTTACATGAATTTTGCCTCATTGTCAAAAGAACTTATTGTAATTTGAAAAAAATGTTGCAATTTGATTGTTCGTATAGTATAATGGTACAGGTATAATTATTTTATTAAAAAACGGAGGATTATATTTATGATTACAGCAGGAGATTTCAGAAACGGCGTTACGTTTGAAATGGACGGTCAGGTTGTTTCTATCATTGAATTTCAGCACGTAAAACCCGGAAAAGGTGCGGCATTTGTTCGTACAAAGATAAGAAATGTTATCACAGGTGCAGTTGTTGAAAGAACGTTCAACCCCAATGACAAGTATCCGACAGCATTTGTTGAGAGAAAGGATATGGAGTACCTTTACAGTGACGGTGATTTGTACTACTTCATGGACAATGAAACATATGAGCAGACACCGATTAATAAAGCTGTATTGGGCGACAACTTCAAGTTTGTGACAGAAAACATGGTATGCAAGGTACTTTCATACAAAGGCAATGTGTTTGGTGTAGAGCCGCCTAACTTTGTTGTACTGACAGTTACACAGACTGATCCGGGCTTCAAAGGCGATACTGCTACGAATGTAACAAAGCCTGCTACTCTTGAAACCGGTGCAGAAATCAAAGTACCGCTTTTCATCAACGAGGGCGACAAGATTCAGATTGATACAAGAACAGGCGAATACATGGCAAGAGCGTAAGCAATTAGCAGTTAGCAGTTAGCAATGAGCAAAGGAAGATTGCGGAGGGAAAGAAAATGAATATAAGCGAAAAAGCAGCATATATCAAGGGCTTGTTTGACGGCATGGAACTTGATATGAATGACAAGCAGAATAAGATACTGAAGTCACTGATAGAGCTTGTGAGTGACATGGCAGAGGAAATTTCAGAGCTTGGACAGTGCTATGACGATGTATGTGACCAGATAGATACGCTTGATGAAAGCGTGACGGATTTGGAAGACACATTGTATGATGATGACGAATACGATGAGTATTACGCAGATGATGACAAAGAATCGTGTAATTGTGACTGCTGTGTAGGCACAGGTGACATGGTATATGAAGTGGTATGCCCGACCTGCGGCAAGACCATAGCATTGTCAGAAGATGCAGTTGAAAAAGGCAGCATGAAATGTCCTGAATGTGATGAACTGCTTGAATTTGACTATAACGATGAAGAAGATAATCAGGAATAATTATTTTCTGAAAGTCAGCTGAAAAAAAGACACCAACGCAGAGGAATTAAACTCGGTTGGTGTTTTTTGATAAGAAAGGAATGGGGAGAGAAATGCTTTTAACGATGATACGTTCAGGAAATATGGATATTATTTCGATAATTGTGTATATCATATCGTCATTGATGGTCATATTTCTTGTAATGCCGCTGCACGAGTGGGCACATGGATTTATTGCGAACAAGCTGGGCGACAGGACAGCAAAATTACAGGGGAGGCTGACATTGAATCCGCTTGCCCATATTGATTATCTTGGAGCGGCGATGATACTTTTAATAGGATTTGGCTGGGCAAAGCCTGTGCCTGTTGATCCGAGATACTTTAAAAAGCCGAAAAGAGATATGGCACTCACAGCCCTTGCAGGACCTGTGTCGAATCTGCTTGCGGCGATAGTGTCAGGACTGATATTTAATATTATCATGACGGTACTGATAAAGTCGAATGCATATTACAGTATAGAAAGTAGTGTCATGCTGTATGTGCTGTTGTTTTTCCGTTATCTGATGATGATAAATGTAAGTCTGGCAGTGTTCAATTTCATACCGATACCGCCGCTTGACGGTTCAAAAATACTGATGGCATTTTTGCCGAATAAGGCGGTATTCTGGATAGAGAAAAATCAGATGTATATAACGATAGTTTTCATTATAGCCGTAATGATGGGCGGAGTAGGCAATGTTATATATCCTGTGCAGTCTGTACTTTGTGATGTAATAAACTGGCTGACGGCGCTGCCGTTTTCATGGGCATGGTGAGTGTCGGTGGAGAAGATTTGGTATAAATTAGATGTGTTTGAAGGACCTCTTGACCTGCTTCTGCATTTGATAGAGAAAAATAAACTGAATATTTATGATATACAAATATCAGAATTGCTTTCGCAGTATATGGAACAGATAAATATTATGCAGGAGCAGGACTTGGATATAGCAGGAGAATTTCTTTCAATGGCGTCAAGACTGGTGCAGATAAAATCAGCCATGCTTTTGCCGAAGTATGACGAAGGCGAAAAAATGCGTGAGGAACTTTCGGGAGAGCTGATAGAGTACAGGAAGTGCAAAGAAATTGCAAAAGTGCTTGCCGAGAATATCAGTTTTGAAAGTTATTGCAGAGAGCCTTTGAAAATAAAGGCAGATATGAAATATAAAAGGATGCATGAGGCAGAATATCTTGTAAGGGCGTATCTGCTTGCGGCAGGCAGAGGAAAGGAAAAAATCCCGCTGTCAAAAGACGTTTTTTCAGAGATAGTTCAAAGGCGGATAGTGTCGGTAAGTTCGAGAATTATAGGAGTCATGCGAAAGCTGTGGAACGGAAAAAGCATGAGATATGAAAATGTTTTTGACGGTGCGGCGGATAAAAGCGAGCTTGTGGCGACATTTCTTGCAGTTTTGGAGTTGATAAAGGGAAAGCGTGTGGAGATAGAGGAAATTGACGGAGAAATTATTTTAAAAATGGCAGTCGGAGGCGAAAAGCGTTGGAAGAAAGAGAATTAAAAAATGCTGTTGAGGCGGTAATATTTGCAAGCGGAACGCCTGTGGAGCTGTCGAAGATTGCACAGGGCTTGAAAATAGGAATGCTTCAGGCAATGACGATATGTGACGGACTTGTTGAGGAATATGCAAAGGCAGAGCGTGGCATAAGAATAGTAAGGCTGAATGAAAGTTATCAGATGTGTACAGTGGAGAAGTATGCGGATAATATAAGAGATGTCATGGATATAAAGAGAAATACACCTCTTTCACAGGCGGCGGCAGAAGTGCTTGCGGTGATAGCCTATAATCAGCCTGTGACAAAGGCATTTGTCGAGCAGGTCAGGGGAGTGGACTGTTCGGGAGTGGTGTCGAATCTGATAGCAAGACAGCTCATAGAGGAAAAGGGCAGGCTTGAATTACCCGGCAGACCGCTTGTATATGGCACGACAGAGCATTTTTTAAGATGTTTCAATATTTCGTCAACAGAGGAACTGCCGCCTTTGCCGAATGAAGAACAGGGTGATGAATAATGCTTGCATTACGGATAATACTGTTAGTGATAGTATTTTTGATAGGGTTTATCCTATTTTGCCCGTTCAGTATAGAATTGATATATCAGGATGAAGTAAAGCTCAAAGTGGGATATATTTTTCCGTTATTTAAAGTTTTACCGCAGAAGCCGAAGCCCGAAAAGCCTGAGAAGAAGAAGCCGGAAAAAAAGCCGAAAAAGAAAAATCCCGTGTTGGAGTTCACGAAAAAGCAGGGGCTTGACGGAATAATAGAACTGCTGAAAGAGATAACAGGGATAATATTGAAGTTGGCAGATACAATAAGACGACATCTTGTGATGAAGACAAGACTGGATTTGCTTGTAGTGGGCAGTGACCCTGCGGATACGGCTATGAAATTCGGTTATGCGTGTTCGGCAATATATCCTTTGCTGTCGCTGATAGACAGGCATACAAAATTAAAAAGGCATGAAGAATATATAGATGCGGGCTTTGAGGCAGAGAAAACGCAGGTAAGATTTATTTTAAAAGCACATATCATTCCTGTATTTGTGATAATAGGTGCAGTGGGTGCATTGATAGGCGGAATAAGGATTTTGCGGAAAATCAAACAATGATATTGCAATTTTTTGAAAAGTATATTATAATTACAGAAAAGGCGGTGTTGAGAGATGAGTGAAAGACCAATAGAGGGGCTGATGGATACCACCCTCGAAAAGTTAAAGCAAATGGTAGATGTAAACACGGTTATTGGTACACCGATAACCACTCCTGACGGTGCGACCATTATTCCTGTATCAAAAGTGATATATGGATTTGCGTCAGGCGGTTCGGAGTTCAATTCCAAAAAGCCTGATTCACAGAATTTATTTGGCGGCGGAGCAGGTGCAGGCGTTACAATAACGCCGCTGGGATTTATTTCTATATATAACGGTGAAGTAAAAATGCTGAACATATCGACCTATCAGGATTCACAAGACAGAGCCGTTGGCATGATACCGGATATTGTTGATAAAGTTGCGGGAATTTTCAAGAAAGACAAGAAAGAGGATAAAAAGTCCGAGAAGGAAAAGAAAGAAACGGATTCCGGACTTGATGATCCGCAGGTATAAAAATGAAAAATAAACCATCTGCCTTGTGCATATATTAGAGAGAGGGCAGGTGGTTTTATGCTGTATAGGAAAATAGTTTGCATAACAGCGGCATTTTTAATGATATTTTCATCGGTGACGGTGAATGCGGAAAGTGAACTGAAAGTGTCGGCATTGTCGGCGGTGCTGTATTGTGCAGACAGCGGACAGGTGATATATGAAAAAAATCCGCATGAAAAGAGGGCTATTGCAAGTATTACAAAGATAATGACGGCAATCATTGCTCTTGAAAGTGACAATGATAAAAAAGTAAAGTTCACTTATGACATGGTAGCAGAGGGTTCAAGTATGTATCTGCAAGTGGGAGATGTGTTGAAAATACCGGAGCTTGTCAAGGGCATGATGATGGTATCGGGAAATGACGCAGCCAATGCGATAGCGATAGCCGTAGGGGGAAGCAAAGAAAAATTTGCAGAAATGATGAATGCAAAGGCGAGAGAAATAGGCATGAAAGACACGCATTTTGTCACGCCGTCAGGGCTTGATGATGAAGAACACTATTCGACAGCATACGACATGGCATTGTTATGCAGTTATGCCATGAAAAATGATGATTTCAAAAATATCGTATCGCAAAAAAGCATGGAAGTAGAGTTTGAGAAGCCTGAAAACAAAGTGCAGACATATATCAATCATAATAAGTTGCTTTCTCTGTATGATAAATGCAGGGGGATAAAAACAGGATTTACAAAAAAAGCAGGCAGGACACTGACATCATGTGCAGAAAGTGACGGCGTGGAGTTGATAGCCGTAACATTGAATGACGGAAACGACTGGAACGACCATATTTCAATGTATGAATACGGGTTCGGTGTGACGGAGAAAACAAGTTTTTCAGAGAGGATTGAAATATCCGTTGTCGGCTCAAAAAAGCAGAGTATCACTGTCTGCTCAGATGAAGCGGAACTGACGATTTTAAAAGATACGGAAGATAAGATAGAAAAGAAAATTTATATGCCGCATTTTCTGTATGCCCCTGTGGAAGAGGGGGAGAAAATAGGAGAGGTCATATATTTTCTTGAGGGCAGGGAACTGTATAGAAGCAGTCTTGTCACGTCAGAGAGTTGTCTTTATAAAGAATGAAAGGGAATGTTGAGAGTGGAAAAGATAAGAGTACAGAAAATCATAGCAGATGCAGGCATATCCTCCAGACGAAAGGCAGAGGAACTGATAGAAAAGGGAGCAGTGCTTGTCAATGGAAAGAGGGCAAAGCTTGGCGATAAAGCCGATCCGCAAAAGGATAAAATAAGCGTTGCAGGCAGGGAAATCAAATTGCAGACGAATGCGAAAAAATATTATATCATGCTGCATAAGCCGAGAGGATATATAACGACAGCCAGTGACGAGGGGGGCAGAAAATGTGTGACGGAGCTGGTAGAGGAAGTGCCGGCAAGATTGTTTCATGTAGGCAGGCTTGACAGGGAGTCGGAAGGACTGCTGTTAATGACAAATGACGGAGATTTTGCCAATATGATAACGCACCCGTCAACGCATTTTGCAAAGACATACAGAGTGACAGTACGCCCCAGAGTGACGGAAGAACAGCTTACAAAATTGACAACGGGTGTCATTGTAGATGGCAGGGAATCGCAGCCGGCAGCCATCAGAGTGATAAAGGGTGAACAGGACAGAACGGTATTGGAAATCGTGCTTGAAGAGGGCAGAAACAGACAAATCAGAAAAATGTGTGAAGCAGTGGGACTGGAAGTGGCGAGGCTTAAAAGAACGGCGATTGGTCCTGTAAAATTGGGAATGCTTCAGCCGGGAAAGTGGAGAGAGCTTAGCAATGAAGAAATGCGAATGATAAAAAGCTATCATAAAAAGCTTGAGGCAAAAAAAGACTATGCTAAACAAAATCCAAAGATGAGCAAAAAAAATAAATGATTTTGTCATAAATGTTGTAAAAAAGTATTAAAATTTAGTGAAAACCGATAAAAATATCCGTTTTTCTTCAAAAATGTTGACTGAAAATGTTTGATGTAATATAATGATAATTGGATATATGTATAGTTTTCACTAAAAGAATGTATCTAAAATTAAGGTGACAAGGAGATAATTGCTATGGCACTTTTGATAGACTGCCCGGGATGCGGAAACTCGATAGTAAATAACGGTCAGGATTGCCCGTTCTGTGGATACAGCATAAAGACGGGAAAAACAAGAGAAGAAATTGAACAGGAACTGCTTGCAGCAGAAGAAGCCCTCCGTGCAGAAGAGGAGGCAAAGGCAGCAGCAGAGGCAGCCAGACTTGAACAGGAAAGACTGGCAGAAGAGGCAAGACGTGCAGCCGAGGAAGCAGCAAGGCTTGAACAGGAAAGACGTGAAGAAGAAGCAAGGCTTGCGGCAGAGGAAGCAAGAAGACAGGCACAGCAGAATACTATTTTTGCGAAATTCCAGCAGAGAAATGCGGCAAGGACTCAACAGGTTGATTTGACAGAAAAGGTAAATAATGACTTGGATTATCTTCCCGGAATGCCGACAGGTGATGACAGTTTGCTGCCGCCCATGCAGCTTGAAAGACCTGTAAGCCTTTCGGAAATCGCCAATACTCCTGCCGTTCCTCTCACGCAGCTTGCAAAGGAGCAGGAACAGACTGTTTTACCGCCCATGCAGCTTGAAAGAGAAGTATCTATTAATGAAATAATGAATACTCCGGCGGTACATCTTTCTCCGATACAGAAGGAAGAAGTTAATGATGCTCTGCCCGATATAGACAGTCCGGAAGCAGCTCCGCCGAGACGTTCACAGCCTGAAATAACGGTAGAAATGCCTTCATCGAAAAATCCTGATATACAAGTAAGCATACCGCAGCAGCCTGCAAAGCCGTCAGTTGTTTTGCAGAAAAAGGAAACCCCGATACAGCAAAGACCTGTACAGCCTATACAACAGCCGGTACAGCCCAGACAGCCCCGTCCGCAGAGACAGTGGACAGCGGATCCGAATGAACAGCC
>DBXL01000088.1:0-155 GCA_002309275.1 Ruminococcaceae bacterium UBA1213
GAATAATCCGAAAGCGGATAGCCTGCTTCTTTAACAGCCTCTGAAAGATACAGTGCATAAGACGGCGTTGCAACAAGACCTGTTACACCATAGTCACGCATCATCATCAACTGCTTTTCGGTATTGCCTGAAGATGCGGGAATAACGGTTGCACC
>DBXL01000088.1:307-867 GCA_002309275.1 Ruminococcaceae bacterium UBA1213
GAAGCGTGTATTCTGACAATATCTTTCATGGGAGTGGCAACCATGCCGAAAGGATAATTGTCACGGAAATCGTCTTTAGTCGTGAAAGGGATATACTCTATATCAGAAAGAACCCTGATTTTAGAGCCGTCACCCACGCCTGCATCATCAAGTCTTTTGTGATACAGCGGTACATTGTCATAACAGTATTTGACTGTTTCTTTCAGTCGTTCCAACTGGATTTTTTCAATTTCCTGTCTTGGCATTGTTTCAATGTCTTTCTGAAACATCATTTCTTATCATTTCCTTTTCTTAGATTTTGTTTTATTGTCAGCCTTTTTGGGAGCTGTATTTGCTGTTTTTGTTTCAGCGGAGGGTTCTTCTGCCACTTCGTCACCGCTGATAGCCTGCTTATAGGATACCGTAATTTTCTTGTCATAGCAAGCAAATATTTTTTCCACTCTGTCCATGTCCTTTGCAGGTGCTATGAAAGTGATTATCGGAGTGATGACGATTCCCAAAACCATTGCAAGCATACCTGCGTTAATAGGAGATTTAAAGTATTCAAGTACAGCGTTGTC
>DBXL01000088.1:890-1378 GCA_002309275.1 Ruminococcaceae bacterium UBA1213
GACGCACCCGAAATGCCGATACCAAGCACAAAGTTTACCCATACAGCCGTCTTTGAAACTTTTTTCATATAAAGACCGTACATAAAGGGTGCAAGGAAAGCACCTGCCAAAGCACCCCATGATACGCCCATCATCTGAGAGATGAACATAACAGGCGAGCTTGCCTGAACGATTGCAATAATAGCGGAAATTGCAATAAAGAATACAATAAATATTCTCATGCAGAGAACTTTTTTCTTTTCTTCCATAGCCTTTTTCTTGTAAAATACGGGGTCTATGAAGTCCATTGTCAAAACCGAACTTGATGTCAAAACGAGGCTTGAAAGAGTACTCATTGAAGCGGAAAGCACCAATATTACAACGATACCAATAAGAACGGGTGAAAGGCTTTCAAGCATTTTGGGGATAACGGAATCATAACCGCCGACAGGCTTGCCGTCTGCACCCATTTCACCGAACAGTCTGCCGAATCCGCCGAGGAAATAACA
>DBXL01000088.1:1427-6330 GCA_002309275.1 Ruminococcaceae bacterium UBA1213
GTGCCTGTGCTGATAGATTTTTCTGATTTTATCGCATAGAATTTCTGAACCATTTGAGGAAGTCCCCATGTGCCGAGAGATGTCAGAATAACAACGCCTATCAAGCCCCATACATCAGGACCAAAGAAAGAAGTATAGACACCCTGAAATTCTCTGCCGCCTGCGGTAGTTGCACTCTGCTGTGAAAGAAGTGCGATTGTTTCTGTAAGACCGCCGTTTATTCTGAGAACAGCCGCAATAACTGCCACTATTCCGACAAGCATAATAATTCCCTGAATAAAGTCATTTATCGCCGTTGCCATGTAACCGCCCAAAACTACATAAACGCCTGTCAGAACTGCCATAGCAATTACACAATATTCATAAGGAATTCCGAAAGCCATGTTGAAAAGTCTTGAAAGACCGTTATACAGAGAAGCTGTATAAGGAATGAGGAAAATAAATATAATTACGGCTGATGCAATTTTGAGTGCATTGGAATTGTATCTTTTTGCAAAGAAATCGGGCATGGTAGCAGAGTCAATGTGCTGAGTCATTACACGGGTACGTCTGCCCAGAATGTTCCATGCAAGCAGAGAGCCTATAAAGGCATTTCCCAAGCCTATCCATGTTGACGCAAGACCAAATCTCCAGCCGAACTGACCTGCATAACCTACGAAAATTACGGCTGAAAAGTAAGATGTACCAAATGCAAAAGCCGTGAGCCACGGACCTACCGACCTGTTACCAAGCACGAAGCCGTTGACATCTGTTGCTTGTTTACGGCAGTAGATGCCTACACCTATCATCACTCCAAAGAAGATGACAAGGAAAAGAATTTTGATGAACATATCCATTTTGTTTTTTCTCCTTCTTTTTATTCTTTTAAAGAAATATTTTTAAAATAATATGTGTTATATTGTAAGCACATATTAAAATAAACGAGGTTAAAAAATGGTAATTGATTTTCATACACACGTCTATCCCGACAAAATTGCAGAACGTACAATCAATACTTTAATGAGTTCCGCACCTGATGTGAAAATATACACAAAAGGCACTCTGAATGCCCTGCTTGAAAGCATGGAAAATGCAGGCATTGATAAATCGGTCATACTTCCTGTTGCGACACGCAAGGGACAATTTGATACAATCAACAAATTCGCCCTTGAACTGAACAGGACATATAAAAATCTTGTATCATTCGGCGGAATACACCCCGATGATGATAATATTCAGGAAAAAATTCATTTTTTGAAGGAAAACGGCTTTAAGGGAGTGAAAATTCACCCTGACTATACCGATACATTTATATATGATGAAAGATATGTAAAAATCATAACAGAGTGTGCAAAACAGGGCTTAAAAATCGTCACTCATGCAGGTGCCGATCCTGCTTTCAATGTCATACACTGTCACCCGCAAAAAGCAAGACAAATTCTTGATAAAGTCCATTCGGAAACGGGCATTAAAGAGCCGTTTATGATATTTGCACACTTAGGCGGAATAAAAGTGCATGAAGATGTTAAAAAATATCTTCTCGGCAGTAACTGTTATCTTGATATAAGCTGTTCATTTTCGGAGCTTGGAAGCTGGTGCAATACCACTGCAAAAGAAGTTGCCAAAGTTATTAAAATACATGGTGCAGATAAAATACTTTTTGCAACGGACAGCCCGTGGAATGACCAGAAAGCCTATCTTGAACATTTCAGGTCTTTGAAAGAAATCTCCGACACTGAAAAAGAGTTGATTTTATATAAAAACGCTGAGAAGATTCTCTCGTAAAAAAAATTACTCGAATATTATAGCACTTTAAAGGGCTAAAGTCAATGAAAGCATATTGGCACGCCCTACAAATTTTTCCATTTCTATTTATGCAAAATAATTAAAAAATACAGGAAGTGATTGAAATGTTAAAAAAAATTACTTTAATTTTGCTTGCAGTCATGTCCTCTGCTGTCATTTTCGCCTCCTGCTCGCAGAAAAAAGAGGAAATTGTGGATATATCGACTTCACTGGAGTTTGACAGTGCCTTTTCAGGTTCACGCACTGTTACAATGACATTTCCCGAAAGCACGACAGGCTCCGGAACAGAAAGCTCTCTTGATAAAGTCGTACAGAAATACTGTCCCGAAACAATGGAGTATTCCAAAGATATGTCTGACGGAAAAATCAGATACAGTTTTGTACTTAAATTCAGTTCCGCACATGACTACTCCCAGAAAATTGAAAAACTCACAGGCAGTCCTGTGAAAGTTGCCTTCTCCAATCCCGACAACGTTTTAACTCACGGCTGGAAACTGCAGGAAGATTTTTCAAGCTCACAGCTTTTCAAATGGATACATGACGGGGCAAATGCAGAAAACTTTGATGACCTTGATTTCAAGACATCGGAAAAGAATGCTTTCGTTGAATTTGACAAAGAGAGAATTGAAACACAGCCCGTTATATCCGTCAACAATCTTTCAGGCTCTCCCATACAGAAAATTGCCATTGATACGGTAAATCAAAAAGATGTGTTTGACCGTACCATCAGCTTTACCATTTCACAGACAACTTTTGATGAACTCAATGACAAGCTTACCAACTATTTTAAAAGCATTACAACAGGTGCTTCCAAATCCGAATGGCTTGTTGACCATGAAATATATGTCTATAAAGTCAGGTATGATGACATTTCATTGCAGGAGCTTTCAGGCTATACAAACAATCTTTTAAGCTCTGTATATTGTGATGTTTCCTATACGGATAAATCTGTAGGCAGTACCCCCCTTGCAGAACAGAATTCTTTTACAGAAACTCTCGATTTCTCCAATTATATTTCCAACAGTGGCACCAATGTCCCGATAGAATATACCTACAAAGTTGACGGCTCGTCAGAACTCAGTGAATGCCAGCTTTATGAAAACGGTGAGTGGACTCCTGCAACCAATCTCATGGACTCCAATATATACGGCAAATTCTCCGCTGTAAAGAGTACGGATTCTTTTATTAAGCTCCGCATCAATGACGGAAAACAGTATAACTGTTCTTCAATAGATATAGACTGTACTGCTCTTGACGGAGATACCCTTGAAAAAGCAGTCACTTTCAGATACGATATTGCAACAGGCGGAAATGAAGCTGTAAAATATGCCCTCTCCTACTTTGAACACATGGGGATAAATGCCGAACAGAATACAGAGGGCGGGAAAAATACCTGCACCATCAAATTCACAGGCACTCCCGAAGAAGTCAACAGCAATTTTGCAAAAATTTTCGGCTCTCAGAATAAAACCGATATTTCCTCTTATGTGCCTTTTATGACCTTACGCACCACTAAAAAATTTATCGACCATATCGACCTTTCCTCGCTTACTGTGGGAAAAAATGTCGATACCCCTGTCAACTACTATGTCATTGCAAAGTACGGGGATATTATAAAGAAAGTAAATGTCACATATCCCTCACAAGACAGCAATTCCCAAAATAAAGAAATTGACCTCAAAGGTGAGGCTGTCGTGTTTATTCTTCAGTCGCCTTGTGCAGAGGTACATTTTGACATATCCACTCCAAATGTCAGCGATATTGTCGCCATGTGCATTATCTCCGTGATAATCACGGCAGGCGGAATCACTGCTTTATTCCTCCTCAGAAAAAGGCACGGTCAGTTTATTCCTGCCGAAGCCGTTGAAGTTACTCCCCTCCCCGAAACCGAAAAAAGAAAGAAGCTGGAAAAATGATAAAATTATGCATATTCGACCTTGACGGTACTCTTGTCAATTCTCTTTACGACCTTGCGGACAGCATGAATTATGCTCTCCAAAAATACGGATTTCAGCCCCATGAAACAGAAAAATATAAAAAAATGGTCGGCAGTGGCATATCCGTTTTAGCAGACAGGGCTATGGTAATTCCTGTAGGGAGTGCCGATCCCGAAATGAAAAAAGCCCTCCTTGCAGACTACAACGAATACTATAACATTCACTGCATGGATAAAACCCGCCCTTATGAAAACATCAAAGAACTTCTTGACGAACTCGACAAAAGAAATATTCTGTATTCCGTGATGTCCAATAAGCCTGATGTTTTCTCAAAAAAAATCGTGAAAGCCCTTTTCCCCGAAAATAACTTTGCTTCGGTATGGGGAAAGCGTGACGGCTTTGAAAGAAAACCTTCTCCCCAGTCTGTATGGGCTTTAATTGACGAACTCGGCATACAAAAAAAGGAATGCCTTTACATAGGCGACAGTGATGTTGATGCATTGACCGCCCAAAATGCAGGCTTGACATTCTGCGGAGTGGAATGGGGATTCCGTTCTGTTGAGGAACTCACCAATGCAGGTGCAGAATTTATTGCAAAAACTCCCTTTGACATTCTCTCGGTGATTGACAATGAAACAAATGCCTAAACCGAATTATCAGTTGGAACTTGACAAGACACTTCAAAAAATTACTGCCGAAAATATCCGCCCGAAATTATTGCTTCATGCGTGCTGTGCCCCGTGCAGTAGTTATGTGCTTGAATATCTCACGGAATACTTTGATATAACGGTATTTTTCTATAACCCGAATATTTCCCCCGAAAGCGAATATCTTCACCGTGTCAATGAGATAAAACGACTGATTTCGGAAATGTGTCCGTCTGTACAATTCATTGAGGGCAGATATGAACCCGAAAAGTTCTATGAAATGGCAAAAGGTCTTGAAAACGAACCCGAAAGGGGTGCAAGATGTGTAAAGTGCTATCGAATGAGAATAGAGGAAAGTGCCGTTATCGCCAAACAAAATAACTTTGACTACTTCACAACTACCCTTTCCATAAGTCCCCAGAAAGACAGCCATGTTTTAAATTCCATTGGAAAAGCTGTCAGCGAAATATATGATATTCCCTATCTTTTTTCGGACTTCAAGAAAAAGGGCGGTTACAAGCGTTCCATTGAACT
>DBXL01000088.1:6466-7611 GCA_002309275.1 Ruminococcaceae bacterium UBA1213
GGCATATATTCCGCATATACAATATCCTGCTGAAACGGCAAATGCCACCCACAATAACGGACTTGTCAAATTGTAAGCAATATGACTGCCCCAATAAACAAAAATAAATCCCAAAATGCATACAGCTTTTACTATTGCCAAAATTCCGACTGCTTTCAGCCTGTGCATGAAATCACACACACCGAAAGCAATTCCCGACAAGCTCGACACTAAAACCATTACACCTGTCATTATTCTGTGAGCAGGAGATACCCAAAATGAAGAGGGCAGATTGTCGGCTTTACTCGGAACAAGTGCCCCGCTTGCCGTCAGCCATATCACCAAAATTCCGCCTACTGCAATACTCACCACCGCCATAAATCTCAGCCAGTTATAAAATTTTCTGTGGTCTTTCATATTCATCTTCCTTTCCATATTTATTATGTTGCATTATATCACGATATAATATCAATTTCAATCTCAATTTTTCACAAATCAAAAGTGTTTTTTTGTCACTCTTTTATAAAAAAAATTCCTCCCCGAACCGTTCATTCGGAGAGGCTGTTTTGTGTCATTCCTTTGCGGAAATCAATTTATTGAACTGTGGCAGTTTGAATAAAATGACCGTGCCTATCATCGTGAATACCATTTCGGGAAGCATATACAAGCCGTTATAGCATACCGAATACAGCCACGGATTACTCCATTCCTCAGGCATCCATATATCGAATATCAATGCACCCGTAATGACGTGGCATATAAATCTCAATGTTATGGCAATCGCTATGCCGATACAAATGCCCCATATACCCTTTTTTCTGAACATTCCCGAAAGACCTATCACGAAATAGGCAAGCATATAGTCAAATACAATCGTTCCCACTACGGCAAGCGGACTTAATCTCCATGAAAACACTTTTGCAATACTCAGTCCCGTCTGCACGAGGGCATTCGCAAAAGAGGCAGTCAGTCCCCATTTTATGCCGTATTCGACAGAGATAAGTGCAATAGGAAGCATTGACAGCAACGTCACCGAACCGCCCAAAGGCATTTGAATAACTTTTACCATACTCAATACAGTGGCAAGGGCAATCATTATCGCCGTCAGAACAAGTCTTTTGATGTTTGTTTTTCTCTCCATTTGTGACATACTCCCCCGCCTACGC
>DBXL01000077.1:0-1586 GCA_002309275.1 Ruminococcaceae bacterium UBA1213
GAAAGACAGCGATTAAAATTGTCTTTTTCTTTATATTCGTCCATACTCTGAAAATTTTCATCATAGGCTTTGTTAATGTCTTTTAAGTATGATGTACTGTAAGTTTTTGAGCTATAATAGTCTGTTTTATGCAACATCATCCACAAATCAAATGTGAGATTACTGTATCCAAGCATATATTTCACTTGTTTGCCCATCTGCTCAGCCTTTTTCATTTTGTCGAGTGTATCAAAAAAGCGTTTTTTATGTTCCAGTCCATTACTTTCATAATCGTATATGTGCCATATTTCGATTTTTCCTACAATGTTCATCTTCTTTACTCTTTTTATCGGATCAGGTTCTACCCGACAATCAAAAGAAACATAACAAGAGGCATTAGGACATTGATTGATTTGGTCTTGAAGCCATTTGAAATACAGTTCCTCAGTTTCTCCTTCCACACTGAAATAGTATTTCTTCCTTGCTTTTTGTTTTGACATCTGTTACACCTCTTGTTCACCGCTTATATTTTCAAAAAGCGGCGAAAAGTCAATATCTTTGATAGCACCGTATTTACATACAAAGTAATTTTTCATGTAGTCCTCACGCTTACGAACTCCTTTTTCTGCCGATGTACCAAAATCAGAAAGAGCATATATCTCACTATAACTGGTATCATCATTGCGTTCCACAAACTTGATTTCATCTCTGCGAAATAAGTTGGAATTCAAAAAAATCGGGTTATGGGTATTGAATATAAGCTGTGCATGGTTTTTATTTATATCATCATTGTGAAAAATATTGATGATATTCATAAGAGCCATCGGGTGAATAGAAGCATCAAACTCATCTACAATCAAGGTTGCTCCTGTCTGTAATGCACTAATAACTAACGGAAACATATTGACAAAACGTATAGTTCCGTAAGATTCAAATATTTCAGCAGGAATGAGTGTATTTGAATTCAGATTGTTTTCGATTACCGAACAAAGACTTGCATCTGAATCTTTGTCAGAAACAAAATAGCCAAGATCGTTTGAAACTACACCAAACATTTTAGCAGCCTCATTTACCGTCCGTTCAACATACATACTACTTTTCTGAGGGTCAACAAAACGTTTTATAAGTTTTATAGAATCTGCCCTGTAAATCACCATAAACTTTTTATCAAACCATTCAACAATTTGTTTTGCAAGGCTCGGAGAAAATATATTTTTAAAACCATTAGTGAGAAACAATTCAGTAGGCTCAAGAGAATTATCTGCTACAACTTTCAAACCGTCCAGATTTTTTGAACTAACATCTGGAATATAACGATTTAATAATCCATATTTTATGCCATCATTCCTTGAAAAAATCATCCTGTTATCGACATATAACTCCTCAGACACTATTTTTCGTTTGTGTTTTTCATTCAAGAAAGTACCCAAATCTATCGAAAGATGATAGTCTATTTTTCTGTTTTTATCAAGAAAACTGATTTCAAAAACAACAGGCTCAGCCATTTTTAACTTACTGTTAGGAATCAATTCAAGTAAATAGGCGGCGGTGTTGGGAGATATTACTGGTTCTTCCGTATTACGAATATGTCCACGCAAAATGATAGA
>DBXL01000077.1:1634-4476 GCA_002309275.1 Ruminococcaceae bacterium UBA1213
TAAATAACTGATGAACTAAGAATTCTGACAGTTTTTTTATCTATCTTTTTTTTGTATATGCTGTAATCAAGACCCTTTTGCTTGGGTGCTGCAATCATCTGGAAGCTATTGATCTCCCGAAATGATTTGTAATTTCCAAATTTAAACTCAAGGAGCATAATCTTACCTCCATTTTACATATTCTCAATATAAATTATAATTTAATTATATGTTTTTGTCAATGTTTTATTCCAATTTTGAAAAAAAATTGCAAAATCACGCCATAAGTACCAAAATAAATATATTTGAAACAGTATTAAAAGTCATCTTTAAAAACAGGATTTTCGGGTAACTGATTGAATATTAAATTTAATGAGCTTTTATTTAGATATTTTTCGGATTGCGTGTACAGGCTCAAAATACAGTGATTTTAAGGGGGTATAGGGCTTAGGGGTATAATTACACGTTTGAATGGCGTACAGTGGCTCTGTACGGCTGGTATGAAGCATATACGGGTGCGTATTCTGATTTGTCAATATTCAGACAACAAAAATCCCATATAAAGCGGAAGTGTCAATATATTATTTTCTTCACCAATATTGTAATTACCAAGTTTTATGGCATAGTCGATATGGTAAATATCCTTGTTCTTCATAACTGTTTTAAGGCTTTTTGCATTTCCTTGTGCTGCTTTTATCTCAACAGGAACACATTTTCCTTTGTAACGGATAAAAAAATCGATCTCCAAGCCGGAATCCTTATGGAAATAATAGAGTTTTCTCCCCATTTTTGCAAAGAAATCGGCAGCAAGATTTTCAAATATCGCACCTTTATATCCAAGCAGATTACCGCTTAAAATATCAAACTGTGTGCCGTCCTCCAGCATACTCACAAAAAGCCCTGTATCTGTCATATACACCTTGAATACATCATTGATGGCATTGCCGTCCAACGGCAGTTCCGTTGCTGTCAGATTGTAGCACCTTTTGACAATACCTGCGTCCTCTATCCATTGCAGACTTCCTGCAAATCTGGCAGCCGTTGAGCCTTTTTTTATCAGTGAATACTGAAATTTCTTGTTTTCTTTGGCAAGCTGTCGTGGAACAGACTGAAAACACTCTTTTATCAATGGCTTGTCCTTGTCATCTGCATATTTTACCATGTCATCTTCATAAGACCTGACAATATCCCTTTGAAGCTGCAAAACAATGTTCATTTGCTTTGTGTCGATGAATGTCTGCACAACATCGGGCATACCGCCTACCACTACATATTGCAGCAAAAGCTGATGATAACGGCTGTGCAAGGGTTCTTCAACGGGTGTTTTGTCCTGCAGATGTTTTCTTAATCCGTCAATGAGCTTTTCATTGATACCGTTTGCCCAAAGAAACTCCTCGAAATCAAGCGGATACATTGTGATAACTGTTTCATAGCCTACGGGAACAGATTTCGGAGCTTTTCCGTATCCCGATACGCCAAGCAGAGAACCTGTGCCGATCACATCATATCTGCCGTCAAGATGAAAAAATTTCAATGCAGTTCTTGCTTCGGGACAATCCTGTATTTCATCAAATATAATGGCTGTCTTGTACGGCACAAAAACAGTATCATTTCCCATGAATGCCGACATCATCATGATAATGTCATCGACTGCGAGAGAATTTCTGAAAATAGCGGAGTAATTCGGATTGTTAAAAAAATTGATGTACACTGTATTTTCATAATTTTCTTCACAGAATTTGCGTACAGAAAAGGTCTTTCCGCACTGACGGCAGCCCTTTATAATAAGCGGTTTATGATTGGGTGTTTGTTTCCAAGTCAGAAGTTGTTGTTCTATTTTTCTTTTAAGCATAAAAATCTCCCCTTGAAAAAGTATATATCCATATTATACCCGTATATAAAACTTTTTCAAGGGAGTTTTTGTTATATTTATAAACTTTTTCAAATGACTTTTTGAAAATTCAAAAACTTTATCCGAAAATCAGTTTTCCTTTCTGCCAAATAATCTTGAAAAAAGACCTTGTTTTTGTTTCGGCTGTTCCACATCAGACGGCTGATCCATAACGGAATGTTCGGCGAGCTGTTTTTGGATAGTTCCAGCATGGAGAGCTTGTTCCGCATTCAAGGACGCTGTCAGATTTTCCATTGCAGCAGTAAGTTGACTGATTTGCTCTTGCAACAAATTGATTTGTCTGTCCTTAACAGCAAGCTGAGCCTGAAACATTGTTATTTGTTCATCCTTTACAGCTAACTGTTTATTTAATAATTGTTCGATAAAAATATTATTTTCCGTTTTTTCCGATTTCAGTTGTACTTCACTTTCCGATTTTTCTGTTTTTTCCGATTTTGGCTGTATTTCATTTTTCGATTTTTCCGTTTTTTCTAATTCTGAATGTACTTCATTTTCCGATTTGTTTGACATCTTTGATTTTATTTCAGAAATTTGCATATCAGAAAGCATATATCTGTTTCCCACTTTACGAAGCTTATCATGAAAGCCCAACTCTGCTATAACACTTCTGACAGTAGGTTTGCTCACACCAAGTTCACTTGCAAGCTGTTTTATCGTCATCTCCATTTTGCCATCAACCTCTATACCTGATTTTTTTAGTCCTGCTCACAAATCAATTCTACTCCCAATCATCCCAAAAGTGAAGTATTTTTTTCTTTCTTCATGCTAAAAAAATTTATACCCTCAAAATAAAAATTTCAATAATTCAAAATACATTACAATAAATTATAAATTATATTGACAAATTTGAGATAATTCTATATAATAAAATCTAAAAAGCAAACATAACCTTTATCCTTTTTAGTATTTTTGTGAGCCTATGGCGATTATGAAAAGGTGTGGGAATTTCAC
>DBXL01000077.1:4536-4719 GCA_002309275.1 Ruminococcaceae bacterium UBA1213
AATTTCCGAAAGGTACATCAAGAAGAAAATATTTTAATAAAATGAGGGATTAACAATGAGAGAAATCGGCGGTAACTTATTCTACGAATCACAAGAAATGGCTGCTCTGGTTGGTGTTGACGTGCAGAGTGTCAGAAGATGGGTACGTCTGGGAAAATTGAAAGCTGTTAAAATCGGCAGAAA
>DBXL01000077.1:4735-5339 GCA_002309275.1 Ruminococcaceae bacterium UBA1213
AAAGATGTTGGCAGTAGAAAAAATCAGTTCTTCCATAACCGATAAAGATAATCGTTTGAAATCTGCCATATTAGATATGCTGAATGAACGCACTACCACCTTTGAGAAAAAGTCCATTTCTGTTGATATTGGCAACGATGAAGAAATAATGATGAACGATACATCTTTCGCAACAATAGCGGAAAATATGAACAGAAACGATTACGAATATCTTTTCAGCAAAATATACGCTGTCGCATTCCAAAGGGGATTTAACGCAGGATATGGCGATTTTTATGAAGATATTAAAAACTTGATAGAAAAAGAGCAATCTGACTAATCGGGAGGACAACAAAATGATTATCAGCAAGTTAATTTTTACCGAAGAAGAAAAAGAAAAACTGAAAAACCCAGAAAAGTTATTTACTATAGAAATCGAAATGATCGATTTAACCGCAAAACAGCGATACATATCATCGTTTTTGACAAAATTAAGCGGTCATGGTTCTAACACTGATCTTGAATGTTCATCATCTGTTCCACCACTTACCGACAGCGACAAAGAAATAATAAAACAAGCCATTTTAGCAGATGTAGATGAGATATTGGACGCTATAACAAAAAA
>DBXL01000167.1 GCA_002309275.1 Ruminococcaceae bacterium UBA1213
GTGCTTGGTTCGCCCTGCGTACCCACTCCATTTGGTCTTGTGCTTTCAGTTCCTCCGTCACGCCCAACTCTTTCTCCGCTTTCTCCGTTATCATATCGTACATCATTTCTGCCTGCTGATTGATTTCTATCAAGTGATCCGTCAGTGTGTGATTGTCGAACATCTCCATATGCAGTGTCGGCTTGTTCTCTCTGAGGTACTTCTCTCTTTTCCTGCCCCAAATCCCCACGTCCCTTGTGTCCTCGTCCACTGTCAAGTTCGGAAGATAAACGTAAGTTTGCGGATCGAGCCTGTACGTCAAACCTGTCTGTTCGTCCTTTTTCATTATCGGATAATATGTCTTGTCCTCCTCGCACCACAGACACGGTATCCCTTTGATTATCTTGACTAACTGTTCGCTCATTTGTATTACTCCTCTCAAAATTTTTTACACGGGTTTCAATCTGACCGAGAACAATACTTGACAATTCGCTGACGGCAGTACCGACAATATCCGAAACGGGCAAATCTGAAAAAGCATAGAGATTTCTAAACATATCACCGTCATCAATTTCAAGACCGCAACGGCTGAACGCTGTATATTTCACGCTGTCAAAAATCAGTTCTCTGAATTGTTCTCTTACGGTATCTTCATCAAGTTCGGCAAGCANNCTTTTAGACTGATTTGCAAATATGTCATCTACATATTTTTTCAATGCACCGTCCACTGTATTCTCTGCCAAATCGGATACGGCATTTTCGATTGAATAATTTGTATCAGATGACAAATCAAAAGCGACAGCATTTTTGTAATCATCTCTCAACTGCCATACTTGCGGTTGCGGAATTTTGGGATTTGCTGTACTTTGCGAAATGTCAAACACATATCTGATTTTCGGGTGAGAGCCTGAATTATCTATCAGACCGATACCCTTTTCACCTGTTCTTATTCTTCTGCCGAAACGTTCCGACCACAAATCGAATGACGCAACGGCTGTTGCATTGGGGAACTGTGCCGATATAAGCAACTGGTCTGAATAGTTATACTTATATGTATTGCCTGCCGTTTTCAAAAATCTTGTCCAGTTCTCGACAGACTTTGCAAGATTTTGTCTTGTGGTCTGTCGAAGTTCTTCGGCTTCACGATATTTGATAGCCACTTTGTTGTCCTCCTTAATGTAATTTTAGCACTTTAAAGCATTAAAGTCAACCGTATTTCAAAAAGTTTTTTAAATTCTTCTTTTTGGTTTGGTATCTGACTTCAATGCCGTTTCAATTTTTTCTTCATCACCCGACTTGAAAGCAACATTGTATTTATCTTCNNTCACCCTTTGCATTTTTATTAAAGACTGCAAAGAGTTCCTGCCCCTTTGTATTCTCTGCAAGTTGCTCAACCTGTTCCCTTGACAAAGTACGATACATCATTTTCTGACCGCCAAGCAGAATTTCAGATTTAAGTCTTGTATTGACTTTTGAATTTCTGCCGACAGAAAACAAATCATTTGCTTTGTACTTGTCGGGATAGAGTGATTGAAGAATAAATTTTTTGTTTTCTTCAAGAAACACCAAACGAATTTTTCCGTCAACATTAAATTTCACAAACCTGTCCGTTTCGTCTTTGAGTTTTTCCAACTGTTCAGGTTCTATCATCAGGTATTCAATTTTACTTCCAAGCTGTACGGCTCTTTCTTTCATTTCCGCATAATCTGATTTTGGCTTGTAGTATCTGTTATGACTTTCAAGGAATTGCATATCTTCAACGCCCAAAGCCATCTGCAACAGGTATTTGTCTTTCTCTTTGATTGTTACCATTGCACCATCTTTGAAAAGCCTTGCCGAAAAGAAAAATCCGTAAGTGTACAGTTTGGGAATTTTGGATAATGAAACTTTCACTTTATAATTTTCGCCTTGCGAGGAAATCAGTTGCTTATAAGGAATGTTGCCTGCCGTTCTCTGTAACTGTTCTATACGTCTGACCTGTTCTTCCAGTGTCGGCACATACTTTTTATATGCAGTTTGATATGCACCGTGTTTCTTTAATTTCTTATATTTCCTGTCAAACATTTTTCTTCTCCTGCGTCTGAAAAACAGATGAAAGATAACTGACAGCAATGTATGCAATGGTCTTGAAGAACTTTCTATATGATTTTGAAATTTTTGCGTTTCAACGATTTTGGCAAGAGGGGGATTTTTTGAAAAGTAATCCTTTTCAAATTTTTCAAATTCGCTGATAAAGGGAGATTGTACTTTTTTCTTTTTAGGAGAGGGAGAATGCTCGGACAATTTAGGCAGTCTGTAAATGCTCATTTTCTTTTCGATATTTTCTTTTGTATAAACATCTCCGAATTGTTGTGCAAGTGTGCTTGCACGAATTTTTTTGGTTTCTCCTATTTTCTGAAAAGTTATATCCTTTTCTCCGTAACGAGTGATCTTAAAGCCTTTGACTTCCATATAATGAATGAAATTATCTTTTCTGTTGCACAGACTTGTTACCTCATCAAGAGCCTTGCATAACTCAACTTTCCACGACTGACCTTTCTCTGCAAGTTTCTGTGTCGTTTGGTCTATACCACGCAGACCTGACTTTTTTTCTATCGTTGAAAGTCCGTACTTCCTGCAAAGGCTGTCGCTTTCTTTCCACATATTCTCTATGCTGTTCTTGTTTCTGTACCACTTGTTTCCCGTTACCATATTGACGGAGTTGATAACGATATGATTGTGGATATGGTCTTTGTCAACGTGTGTTGATACGATGACCTGAAAATTTGGTGCAACCTTTTTCATAAGTTCCACACCGATTTGATGTGCAAGTTCGGGAGTGACATTTTCATTTGGCGAAAAACTTTGTACATAGTGATGTGCCAAAATGTCATCATCTTTTTTAAATGCTTTCCTTGTTACATAAAATTGTTTTGCCAAACTTTCCGCACTTTCATTTTCGCAGTTAAGACAGGTTGCCTTGAAACATTTTTCATCACCGTGTTTGTTTTCGGGAGAAAGGACATAGACAATCGTATCATAAACATACTGATGTGCCTTTACGGATTTTCTTATCGGTTCAACTACCGCCATAACCGTCAGTCCTCTTTTCAATGAATGAAATTATCCTGTCTAACTTTCTTTCCGTCTGCTCAAATTTATTTTCAAGCACCGACATTCTCTTTTCAAGAGTTTGATATGTTACTTCTTCTTCATCTTCAAGGCTGTCAACAACTTTCGCCATATACAGCCTGACATCTTTCATCAAATCCATAACCTCTTGAAGTTGCCTTGCACTTACATACTTTTGCGAATTGGCAACGTGGGCAATCTGATTGATATTGACACCAATCCTTGTAATCTCCAAATACAAGTCGGGAATTTTTTC
>DBXL01000042.1 GCA_002309275.1 Ruminococcaceae bacterium UBA1213
TACCAACTGAGCTATACCCCTTCAAACTGCTTGATAATAATATCATAAAAAAACAGATTTGTCAATAGGTTTTTAAAACTTTTCTTGAAAATGAATTTTGAGTTGTCATTTCATGCAGGGACTTTTTTGAAAAATTAATTTGATTTTTGATTGAAAGACAGATGAAAATATGTTAAAATCAAGTTAATAGTTCAGAATATTGTTGAAAGGTGTGAAATTATGAAGAAAAGAATATGTTGGTTGATGGCAGTGCTTATGCTGTCGGCAGGTGTGGCAGGCTGTTCGGGAAAAAGCGGAAATTCTGAATATATTCCGGAGAGTTCTGTGCAGTCGTCACAGGAGGAAAACGTGTCTGAAGAAGAAAGTTCGGTATTATCTGATGTATCGGTCGAGGAGAGTGCAGAGCATTCCGAAAAGTCCGAAACTTCTGAAAAGTCTGAAACTTCTGAAAAGTCTGAACAGAGTGTCACATCACAGACAAGCGTAAAAGAGAGTTCTGCCGAGAGTGAGGCTTCAAAGACTGTAAGCACTGTTTCAAAGGCTGAAAGTGAAGTTTCAAAAGATGTGTCAGAGATTTCCGTAAGTGAAACGACCTCTGTTGCACCGCAGGAGAGTTCAAGGGAAATTTCAAGGCAACCCTCAAAAGAAACTTCAAAGGAGATTTCAAGAGAGCCGTCAAAAGTTCAGGAGGTTTCCATGCAGGAGCCTGAAAAGCCGGAGATAAAGCAGGAAGAAAACGATATAGGTGGAATAAGTCTTTATAATGAGCTTTTCAATACAGCGAACAGAGTGACGGTAAATATTTCGATAGACAAGGGCGAGATAGACAAGCTGCAGGCTGACTATCAGAAATACACCGGAAGAGATGATAATAAGAAATCTGATATATATCGCATGGCAACGGTGACTTTCAATGTTGGCTCAAAAAGCTATACGCTTGAAGAAGTGGGAATACGTCTTAAAGGAAATCAGTCAATGGAGCCGTTTTATGATAAAAGCGGAAAGCCGAATATATGCAGTTTTAAATTGAGCTTTGATGAAGCATTTGATGATAAAGACGATTACGGAACATCTGCAAAAGTCTGGAATGACGAAAATGCAAGAAAGGCGAGAAAAAAACGTAAATTTGCCACTCTCAATGAAATGGACATCAAGTGGAATATCAGCTATGATGACTCGAATATAAGGGAGGTTTATGCAACAAAATTATTTGAGGCAGCCAATGTGCTTGTGCAGAAGATAAGCCTTTCACAGATGGTGATTAATGGCAATAATTATGGACTTGTAAAGATATATGAGCCTATTGACAAGACATTTCTTGAAAAGCGTCTGCCCGAATCCGCAATAGGCGGAGATTTGTATAAATGTATGTGGTCTGACTGCGACAGTCACGGAAACCATACAGGAAACTGGAAAGGTGCAACATATAAGCTGAATAATTCCTATGGCGTACAGGATAATCCCAACGGCAAAAAATACAATTTCAATCTCAAAACCAACAAGAAAACTTCCAAGCATGAATCACTGAAAAATTTCCTGAATGTCATCAACAAGTCGAATATATCGAAATCAGACCTTGAAAGAGTGCTTGATGTAGATTACTATGCATCATTCATGGCAGCGGAGTATTTTGCAGGCGATCCCGATGATATAAGGAATAACTATAACAATCACTACATATATTTCCGCAAGGACAACGGAAAGGCAATATTTATTGTGTATGACAATGACCGCACTCTTGGCATTACATACGGTCTTAATAAAAACTGTGCAGAACGCAATCCCTATTCAAGCTATGCCGCAACGCAGGGTGAACAGGAAAATCCGCTTATTAAAAACACTATCTCACACAATCCCCTCTCAAGTCTTGCATATATAAGAGATAAGTATGCGGAAAAGCTCAGTATGCTTTCAAAAACACCAATGCTGACAAGTGACGCTGATTTCAATAAAATGTATAATACTGCAAAGAGTAACTATGAAAGCATTATAACTCCTTATACAAGATTTGCCAATCAGGAGCAGAATTTCAAATTCAGTCTTGACGGCAATAAAAACGGCGGTAACAAATCAAATATGTCTTTTGAGCAGTTCCGCTCTGCCATCATGACAACTTATGCAAAGTCAAAGCCCTGATTCAATTAGCGATTAGCAATTATTTCACGTTATCAAAAAAGTCTGTTTCAGAAAATGAAACAGACTTTTTTAAATTTGCATAAAAATTTAAAAATATGTTGCGAAATTATTGATAAAGATATATAATGAAAAGAGATATTTAAAATAAAGGTGGTCGGAAAAATGCTCAGGGATTTTGAATCAAAAAAACGTGAGGACAGCGGTTCTCTTATGGAGGAAACAAAACAGCTTCAGGCAAAGCTTCTTTCTCAGCAGCAGCTTTTGATGAAAGAGAAAATACCTGTGATTGTAATGATAGAGGGCTGGGCTGCGGCAGGAAAGGGAACTTTGATAAAAGAGTTGATAAGCGAACTCGATCCGAGATTTTATCATGTAGTATCCCCGAAAGTTCTGACGGAAGAGGAAGAAAGGTATCCCTTTTTACGGCAGTATGTGCAGGCTATTCCGGTGAATGGGAAGGTTACATTTTTTGATTCGGGTTGGATGGAAAATGTAGTGAGGAAATATCTGGGACACGAGATAACAAAAGATGAATACAGAAACAGACTGCGTGAAGTGAATGAGTTTGAGCGTCAGCTGCGTGACGGCGGTTATATGGTGCTGAAAATATTTCTTCACATAGAAAAAAGAAAGCAGTATGAGCGTCTTTACAGGCTTGCGGAAGATCCTAAAACAGAATGGAGAGTAGAACATGATGACCTCATGCAGCACAAGGAATACAGGCGTTTCATGGAAGCATATGATGATTTCATAGAGAAAACGGGAAATTCAATCAGCTGGCATATTCTTGACGGAAGTCACAGCAAGACGGCTGTAAGAGATGCTTTGAAACTGCTCTGTCAAAAAATAGATCAGGCTGTGGAAGAGGGAAGATATGAAGGCAAGCCTTTTGAAGAGGATTTTCCATTGAAAGAAATGCCGAAGCTTGCAGAAGTGGATTTATCGCCGTCAATCAGTGATGAGGAATACAAAAAGGAGCTTAAAAAGCTTCAGACGAGATTAAGTGAACTGCATAATATCATATACAGAAAAAAAATACCTGTCATACTGTGCTATGAGGGCTGGGACGCTGCAGGAAAAGGCGGTAATATCAGACGACTTACATACGCACTTGACCCGAGAGGATTTGACGTGCATCCGATAGCATCTCCTCTGCCGCATGAATTCAACAGACATTATTTATGGCGGTTCTGGACAAGACTGCCCAAAACAGGACATATCTGCGTGTTTGACCGCACATGGTATGGCAGAGTAATGGTAGAACGTCTTGAAGGGTTCTGTACAGAAAAGGAATGGAAAAGGGCATATAATGAGATAAATGAATTTGAAAGAATGCTGACGGACTGGGGAGCAGTTGTATTAAAATTCTGGATACATATAGATAAAGATACACAGTTGGAGCGTTTTAATAACAGAGAAAATACACCTGAAAAACAGTGGAAGATAACAGAAGAGGACTGGAGAAACCGTGAAAAATGGGATAGCTATGAAGTGGCAGTTGATGAGCTTCTTCAAAAGACAAGTACCAAAAATGCTCCGTGGTATATCATAGAATCCAATGATAAGAAATATGCCCGCATAAAAACTCTCCGAATAATAGTAAAGGCACTTGAAAAGGCGTGTGAAAAGCATTTTAAGCAAATGATGGAATAATTGTTTCCCTCTGTTATTTTGTCTGAATGATGAGATGACAGGGGGACTTTTTGAAAGAGAGGTCTTAATGAAATGACTGTTGTATTTTACACAACGCCTGCTCACGGACATATCAATCCCGCACTGCCGATAATCAGCAGTTTTATAGATAAGGGTTATGAAGTGGTTGCCTATTCGACAGAGGAATTTAAAAATATAATAGAGAACAGCGGAGCTGTTTTTAAAAGCTATGAGAACGGTGATATAACTTTTGATACGTCTGTTGGGAGTGAACTGGTACCTTTAACGAATCTGATACTGAAATTTTCTCTGTATGCTCTGCCGACGCTTATCAGGGAGGCAAAAGAAATTTCTCCCGTGCTTATCATGCATGATACCCTGGCATTCTGGGGCAGGGCTGTTGCGGAAAATATAGATATTCCTGCCTTTTCGGTGAATACCATACAGACTGTATATGGCATGAATACGAATACTTTCAGAATATACAGCAGAAATTTTGCCCTGCACACAGCAGGACAGGTTTTTCAGCTTGGCACTACCGCAAAATACAGAAATTCCCTGAAAAAGCTCTATCATATCAAAAATACAGATATGCTTTCTGTTCTGATGAACCGTGAGGGACTGAATGTATTCACATTTCCACGCTGTATGCACCCCGACGGAGATACTCTTGGAAAGGACTGTTTTTTTCTGGGGGCAACATCACGGCTGCGTTCAGGTGCAAAGGGAGATACACTTGAAAGTGATAATTTAATATATGTTTCGCTTGGAACGGTGTTTAATAAAAGCACGGCTTTTTATAAAAAGCTGATAAAGGAATTTGAGGGAACGCATTACAGGCTTTTGGTATCATGCGGAGGAAATTATGAAAAGCTGTCGAAAATGCATTTTCCGCATAATATCGTGCTGACACGTTTTGCCAATCAGACGGTTGTATTAAGCCGTGCAAAGTTATTTATAACAGCAGGCGGAATGAACAGTATTTGTGAAGCGGCAGCGGCAGGTGTACCGTGTCTGATAGTGCCACAGCAGGGGGAACAGGCAGCTAATGCGGAGATGTTTGAAACAGCGGGCGGCGGTTTCAAAAGTCATGGAAAGCTTTATGAAGAAAGCAATCATATTATCACTACGTTTCAGAGAAATGAAAAGCTCATAAAGACATTTTCGACAGTTGATTTTGATAAATTCATATCGGTTGTGGAGGAGTATATAAAATGAAAAAAATTCTGGTAACAGGTGCAACAGGATTTCTCGGAAAATACCTTGCACCGCTTTTAAAAAGTAAGGGATATGAAGTGCTTGCCCTTGGCAGAAATGCAAAAGCAGGTGAAGAACTTCAAAAAATCGGTGTTACATTCTGCAAAGGTGATTTCACCGACAAAGAGCAGTGTGCAAAATATTTTGATGGGGTGGAGTGTGTCATTCATGCAGGGGCATTATCTACTGTATGGGGAAAGTGGGAAGACTTTTATAATGCCAATGTGCAGGGGACAAGAAATATATGTGAATTGTGCATGGAAAATAAAGTGAAAAGGCTTGTATATATTTCTTCACCGAGTGTATATTCAGCCAAAAAAGACCGCTTTGATATAAAGGAAAATGACGTTGACAAGTCCAATGAACTCAATTATTATATAAAGTCAAAAATTCTTGCAGAGGATATTATAAAAGAATATAACGAAAAGGGGCTTTATACGGTGGTAATTCGCCCAAGGGGACTTTTCGGCATAGGTGATACAAGCCTTATTCCAAGAGTGCTTCGTGCCAATTCAAAAATAGGCATACCTCTTTTAAACGGCGGAAAAAATTTCGTTGATATAACCCATGTAAAGAATGTTGCTCATGCGTGTTTTTTGGGGGCTGTCACGGAGAATATCAATGGAGAAGTCTTCAATATCACCAACGGCGAGCCTATGGAATTCCGCCTGATACTCGAACAGTTTTTGAATGCAATAGGAGAAAAACCAAAATATTTAAAACTGCCATTCGGACTGCTTTACAGTGTGTCTGTAATTTCAGAATGGTTTTACAGGACTTTCAAGCTTAAAGGAGAGCCTATGCTGACAAAATACACAGTCTGCACGCTTGCCTTTTCGCAAACTCTGAACATAGAAAAAGCTAAGAAAAAATTAGGCTATCAGCCTGTTATCAGCTTAACGGAGGGAATCAATGAATATGGAAAATGGTGGAAAGAAAATCACAAAAATTAAACTGTATTCATGCGGATATTGTCAGAATGATTTGGGGATAGTTTTTCACGGGCATAAAAAAGATGTACGCAAATTTCCGGCCCTTGTTGTATATCTTCATCATAGAAAATTCGGAAATATTCTTTTTGATACAGGTTACAGTGAGCTTGTATATCAAAACGGCGTTGTATCGCTGATTTATAATACTCTTAATAAGACCTTTGTCAAGCCTGAAGAAATCATTGATGTAAGGCTGAAAAATGACGGGATTTCGCCTGACAGCGTGAAATATATCATTTTATCCCATGCCCACCCCGACCATATCGGTGCATTGAAGAAATTTTCAAATTACAGGCTTATCACTACAAAAGATGTTTTGATGAAAATGAAAGAGAAAAAGACACTTTCTCTGACTTTTAAAAACATGATACCTCATGGAAAAATTCTTGTAAAAGCCGTAAAGCCGACAGACAAAACGAATATTTTCAGTGAATTTTTCAATGAAGTGTATGATATATTCAATGACGGCTCTGTGATAGGTGTACGCCTTGACGGTCATGCAGAGGGACAAATGGGAATATACCTGCCCGAATATAAAATTTTCTTTGCGGCAGATGCCTGTTGGGGAGGAGATATTCTTGACGAAGTAAAAAATATGTATCCTCTGCCAAGACTGATTCAGAACGATTTCAGGAAATATTCCGATACAGTCACGGCTTTACAGAAATTTTCCGCTGTACACCCCGAAATAAAAATCATTTATTCACATGGCGGCATGGAGGAAAAAGTATATGAGTAAATTAAGAATACTTTCCACATATTTGCAATTCAGAAACAGGCGTTTCACGTCACGAAAAAAGCTTGAAGCATATCAGCAGAAAAAATTGAAAAAACATCTTGCCTTTGTCACAGAGAAATCTGCATTTTACCGTAAATATAAGGGGCATGAACTGGAAGATTTTCCGATTATAGACAAGGGCGTTATGATGGAAAATTTTGATTTGATAAACACCGTAGGCATCAAGAAAGAAGAGGCGTTGGAGTTTGCCGTCAATGCGGAGCGTACAAGGGAATTTGATGACAAACTGAAAAATATCACAGTGGGACTGAGTTCGGGAACTTCTCACAGCAGAGGGGCATTTTTGGTGGAAAAGACCGAAACGGAAAAATGGGCAGGGTTTGTATTGGCAAAATTTTTGCCGCATGGCATTTTAGGAAAATATAAAATAGCCTTTTTCATGCGTGCCAATTCCAATTTATATCAGTCTGTCGGCTCAAAGAATATCCGATTTGAATTTTATGATATTTATGCAGACATGGACAAAAATATTGAAAAGCTTGGAAAAAACGGTGCAGACATACTTGTTGCACAGCCGTCAGCATTGTTAATGATAGCCGCCGCCCTTGATGAAAAAAAGATAGATATTCACCCCGAAACAGTCATATCTATTGCAGAAGTTCTTGAAAAGGAAGATGAAAAGAGAATAAAGAAATCTTTTGGCACAGATGTGATACATCAGGTCTATCAATGCACAGAGGGCTGTCTTGCGACAACCTGCAAATACGGTACTTTACATCTTAATGAAGATATCGTTTTCATTGAAAAAGAGTATATTGACAAAAACAGATTTATTCCGATAATAACGGATTTTGAAAGAACTTCACAGCCGATAATAAGATACAGATTAAATGACGTGCTTGTGGAGAAAAAAGAAAAATGCCCGTGCGGAAGTGCCTGCACGGCATTGGAAAAAATAGAGGGGCGTGAAGATGACGTATTCATTTTTCACGGAGATAAAAAAGAAGTTAAAATTTTCCCTGATTTCATAAGACGGTGTATTTTGTTTTCAGGAAATATAAGTGATTACAGGATAGTACAGCAGGCTGACGGAAGTATCCATATTTATGCTGACATAGACAGTAAAATGAAAGAAAAAGTTACAGGTGAATTTAAAAAATTAGCAGAGGATAACGAATTTGAATTGCCTGAGATACGTTTTGAAAAATATGCTTATGACAAGAACAGGAAATTAAAAAGAGTTGAAAGGGTGAATTGATAACATGAGGAATATAAAAATAACGGGTTGCGGGGCGGCACTACCTGACAATATGGTATATTTTGACAATCAGACGAGATACAGACTGAAAGACGGTCAAACAATTCTTGACCTTGCGGAAATTGCTGTAAAGGAGGCACTTGAAAAGTCGGGGCTTGATATAAAGGACATAGATTTGATAATAGGCGGTACGGCAACACCATTACAGGCAATTCCCTGCAATGCGGCACTTTTGCATGAGAGAATTGCAAAAGGTCTGAGTATTCCCGCCTTTGATATAAACTCATCATGCACGAGTTTCATAACGGCATTTGATATGGCTTCCTATCTCATTGACAGTGGCAATTATAAAAATATACTGATATTTTCGGGTGATACTGCCTCGGCAGCTTTAAATCCCAATCAAAAAGAAAGCTATGAACTTTTTTCTGATGCGGCAACGGCATTTGTAGTGAGTGCCTGCAACGGTGAAAGCGGTGTTATCCATTCAAGACAGTGTACATATTCAGAGGGCGTGCATGATACGGAAATAAGGGGCGGTTGTGGACTGCTGACGGCTTTTAAAATGACAGATGAAAATAAAGAGGACTATTATTTTGACATGAAAGGCAAGAAGGTTTTAAAACTGACTGCAACGAAAATGCCGGAATTTTTCAATGATTTTCTCAAAGACATGGAAATGACCATAAATGACATTGATTTTCTGATACCTCATCAGGCGAGTAAGGCTTTAAAGCTGATAATGGAGCGTTTGAACGTGCCTGAAGAAAAATATATTGACCGTGTAAGAGAGTGGGGAAATATGATTTCCGCCGCCGTACCGATGGCACTTTATACGGCTATTAATGAGGGAAAAATAAAGCGTGGCAATAAAATAGTCCTTTGCGGAACAGCGGCAGGACTGACTTTTAACGCCTTATGCATGATTTACTGATAAAACGGTGTTTTCCGTCAGATTCCGCCCGCATGGAATAATGTTTTCACCTGAAAGTGCATATATATCATCACATCTGCTTTCCAGTGCGTAAAGATATTGTGCAGAGGGGGAGAGCTTTTTCACATCGGAGTAACGCATAATTACAGGGAGTTTTGCCGTTTCACGCATGGTGCGGAGAATATTTTTTCCGTTTTGGCTGAAACCGAGAATTTTGATATATTGAGGTAAAATATGGCAGTCGTTTTGAGTGATTCCGAGAAAGGCATATAATAAAATACGCCGTAATCTTGCGAGAGTATATCTTTTTGTTTTTGCAAGGGAGAGAATTTGTTCTATGGAAGTGCCGTTTCTGACGGCAGAGTAAAGACGGTTTTCCAATCCCTCGCTTATGTCGGGCAGGTTTTTGAAATCCTCAAGTGACATCATTCTGAGTTTGTATAAAACAGCCGTTTCAAGCTTTTTAAAATCATGTATTTCTGAAAAAACGGGTGAGGGAATATATTTTTTAAATTCTTGGTTATTCTCATAAATCATTTTTCTGATAAGCGTGGCGGAGGCGGTATTTTCACAGACAGTCAGACTGTCATGTTCCGAGCCGACACGCTGTATAGTTTGGGGCAGTATCGGGGAATTGATTTTATTCAGAGCCTTTATGTATTCAATTCCAAGAATGTTATTAGGACTTTTGAGAATTTCGGCAGAAATTTTGTCAATGTCTGCAACGGCATTTTCACGGGCTTTTGCAAAGGTCTGACCGAGTGAGAGATATTTTTTTATCTTTTCGGAAATTTCGGAGGATTGCAGAATATCAGCGGTATTTCTGAGAGCTTCCATATTTCCGCATTCACTCCCGAAATAAATTTCACTGACACAGCCGAGAGAATTTAATATATCAACTCCCCCGAATGCAAATTTTTCGGCGGTTGCACATGAATAAATCACAGGCAGTTCAATCACTAAGTCAATGCCGTTTTCGAGAGCGGTTTTTGTCCGTGAATATTTGTCAAAGACGGCAAAATCTCCTCTTTGGGTAAAATTTCCGCTCATGCAGGCGATGATATATTCACAGCCGTTTTCACGCATTTTTTCAATCATATACTTATGTCCGTTGTGAAAGGGGTTGTACTCGCATATCAGAGAAGATACTCTCATAAAAAATCTCCTTATTAAATTTAACAAAAAATATTGAATTTCATTTATATTTGTAGTATCATTATATCATTGAAATAAATTTTTGCAATAAAAAATATATCAGGAGGTTTTGTTTCAATGAAAATTCTTGTAATCAATGCAGGCAGTTCATCAATGAAATATCAGTTGATTGATATGGAAGATGAAAGCGTAATTGCAAAAGGCAACTGTGAAAGAATCGGTGTAGATGGTCACTTCAAGCACACAACAGGTGACGGCAGAGTTTATGAAACAGATGTCGTTATGAATAACCATACCGAAGCATTTGTGCAGATAAAAAATGCACTTATCAGTGAAGAATATGGTGTTATCAAAAATCTTGACGAGGTTTCTGCTATTGGTCATAGAATCGTGCAGGGCGGTGCTTTGTTCAGTGAGTCTGTTCTCGTTAATGAAGATGTCATAAAGGGCATAGAGAGCCTTATTCCTCTTGCACCTCTGCATAATGCCGCTCATGTGCAGGGTATCAGAGCTTGTCTTGACGTATTCGGCACAGAAGTTCCCGAAGTGGTTGTATTCGATACCGCTTTCCATTCCACCATGCCCCCGAAAGCATTTACATATCCCGTACCCTATGAGTATTATGAAAAATATGCTGTAAGAAGATACGGTTTCCACGGAACTTCTCACAGATATGTTTCCAACCGCTGTGCAGAACTCATGGGAAAAGATATTAAAGACCTTAAAATTATCACTTGTCACTTGGGCAATGGTTCATCTATCACAGCTATCAAAGATGGAAAAGTCATTGACACAAGCATGGGACTTACTCCTCTTGATGGTATCATGATGGGTACAAGAACAGGCTGTCTTGATCCGTCGGTTGTAACATTCATAGCTGAAAAAGAGGGCTTTACACCGTCAGAAATGGACACACTTTTGAATAAAAAATCAGGCTTTTTGGGAATATCAGGCGTATCGTCAGATGACCGTGATGTAACAGCTGCTGCAGAAAGCGGAAATGCCCGTGCCCAGCTTGCCATTGACATTCTCGAATATCAGATTTTGAAGTATATCGGCAGCTATACCGCAGCACTCGGCGGAGTAGATGCAATCGTATTTACAGCAGGTATCGGTGAAAACCAGTGTTCACACCGTATCAATGTATGCAATAATCTGGCATATATGGGCGTAAAAGTTGATGCAGAATTGAATGCAAAGGCAATACGTGGCGTTGAAGGCAAGATTTCAACTCCCGATTCAACAGTTGATGTATTCGTTATTCCGACAAACGAAGAACTTGTTATTGCAAGAGATACAATGGCACTCGTTCAGAAATAATCCAAAAAATTTGCATAGCAGTCAAAAAAAGGCTGCTATGCTTTTTTATGCAAAAAAGTCCAACTCCCAAAGATTTCTGCTTTGAGAGTTGGAAATTTTTTTATCAGTTATGTATTAAAAATCAAACGGCTTGATTTCACCACAACCACAAGTACCTACATAGTTCGGCATCACTTTACCACAGTTCGGACAAGTCCAAACGTCTGCACGCTGTTCGAGCGGAGTAACTTCAAC
>DBXL01000073.1 GCA_002309275.1 Ruminococcaceae bacterium UBA1213
ATTCTGTTACTTAATATTCCTCCTATGAAAACAGCTTTATTATATCATTGATAGAAATAACTACCATAAATATCAGCAATGCTATCATTCCTATTGCGTGCACAATACCTTCATGCTCCGGCTTGACAGGTTTTCTTCTTATCGCCTCCACCAGCAGAAATATAAATCTGCCTCCGTCAAGTGCCGGCAGCGGCAATAAATTCACTACTCCCAAATTGACTGTTATTATTGTCATAATATATATGAGATTCATCAAAGCGTCAATAAAACCTGTTTTTAAGCCCTCAGACGCTGCCTGTGATATGGCAGAGGTCATTCCGATAGGTCCTGCTACTTCGTTAAAGCCAAATTGTCCCGTGACAAGTCCAAGCAAACTCGCCCATACCATTCTCACGGTTGATACGGTTGATAAAAAAGACTGCCCTATCAACACCAAAAAGTTATTTTCTATTGGGGCTACCTTGAAATCAAGCTGTATAATCTCTTTTCCGTTTTTCTCAACTGTGCCGAATTTTACACTGTCAAAATGCAGATACTCCCCGTTACGTTTTACATCAAATGTCATTTCATTTGACTTTGCTGTTGCAAGGGCAAAATTCATATCCATTGCAGTTGATATGTGATAACCGTTTATTGCCTGTATCTCGTCATTCAGCTCCAGTGTCTGTGATGACGGGGCATTGTCCATGAAATACACTATTTGGTTTGATGCAAAATACTTGTCAGGCGACAGCGTGATTATCATAAGAACAAATCCTAAAAGTAAATTCATTATCGCTCCTGCCACTACTATGAGCATTCTCTGCCAGACAGGTCTTTTATTGAATGACCTTGTATCTGTACTTTCAGCGTCCTCACCCTCCATTGAGCAAAATCCCCCTATCGGAAACATTCTCAATGAATACAGCGTTTCGCCTTTCTGAAATTTAACAAGCTTAGGTCCCATTCCCAAAGCAAATTCATTTACTTTTACACCGCATTTTTTAGCTGTGATAAAATGCCCGAACTCATGCACGAACACAATTAATTCAAATAACAGCACTCCTATTATTATAAGAAATACACTTTCTATGTCAATCATCTCCTGGTTTAATCTGCTGAAATCAATTTCACAGGAAGTCCCTGCGGGGAAAACCCTTTTTTGCAAAAAAGGGTTTTTCCCCACACCCCTTTCCTAAAAAAACGGATTTTAATTGATTTCAATCAATTTTTTTCTTGTTTCCCTGTCTGCCTGCAAAATGTCATCAAGCGTTATATCCTGCCTGCTGTCCGTGAAGTCTGAAAGGGATTTTTCAACTATCTCGCCTATATCGAGGAATTTTATTTTCTCCTCTAAAAACATCTGCACTGCAACTTCATTGGCAGCATTGGCAACTGTCGGATACAATCCGCCCTTTCTCAATGCCTCTCGGCACAATGCAAGACATTTGAATGTTTCATAATCAGGCTTTGCAAAATGCAATTCCGCTATCTTTGAAAAGTCAAGTTCCTCTGCTGGTGACGGTAATCTATTGGGATATGTCAGGGCATACTGTATCGGTATTCGCATATCTGCCGTACCAAGCTGGGCTATCACTGCATTGTCCTTTAATTGTATCATAGAATGTATGATACTTTCTCTGTGTATTACAACATCAATATCTTTATCTTCCACACTGAAAAGCCATGACGCTTCTATGACTTCCAAGCCCTTATTCATCATTGTAGCAGAATCTATGGTAATTTTTTTGCCCATGCTCCAGTTGGGGTGCTTCAATGCACTCTCCACTGTGACATTTTTTAATTCTTCTCTTGTCTTTCCGAAAAACGAACCGCCTGACGCTGTTAATATCACCTTTTTCAGAGAATTTTCGGGACAGCCCTGCAAACACTGAAATATTGCAGAATGCTCACTGTCAACAGGATATAATTTGACTCCTCTGTCCTTTATCTCCTTCATGACAATGCTGCCGCCTGCCACAAGGGTTTCTTTGTTTGCCAAGGCAAGATTTTTTCCTGCTCTCACCGCTGCAAGTGTCGGCAAAAGTCCTGCCACTCCCACAACGGCATTGACAACTGTATCTGCCTTTTCATGCTGTGCCGCTTCTATAATTCCCTCTTTTCCCCCAATCACTTTTATATTCGTGTCGGCAAGAGATATTTTCAGCTTTTCAGCCGATTTTTCATCAAGCACTCCCACTATGTCAGGCATAAATTCCCTTGCCTGCTTTTCAAGCAATTCTATGCTTTTATTTGCCGTCAATGCACACACTTTTATGCCGTGCATTCTTGCAACGTCAAGTGTCTGCACCCCTATCGAACCCGTTGAACCCAATACAGATATATTCATTTACTTTTACACTCCCATTATCGGCATATATGCCATCATAATATATAAAAATGGTGATACAACTACTACACTGTCAAATCTGTCCAGCACTCCACCATGTCCCGGAATCAAATTGCCATAGTCCTTTATCTCAAAAGTCCTCTTTATCACAGAAAAACTTAAATCACCCAATATCGACAGCAAGGAACCTATCAGTGAAAGAACTGCCAAATTGATATAATTCACATGAATATTCTGATAAACAAACTCTGCAAATATCCAGCCTATGCCACACGTTGCAAGAATACATACAACTGTACCGCCCACTGCACCCTCTATTGTTTTTTTCGGGCTTATTGTCGGACATAATTTATGCTTTCCCAGAAATACTCCTGCAAAATATGCTCCCGCATCTGCAAGCCACGGCAATCCAAGTGTCAGTACAAAGTAAAATGCAGGGTGTGCACTGTCCATATCCTTCATTTGAATAATAGTTGACAGCGACAATGTAATAACGATTGTCATGCTGTATATATATGCAAATTCCTTGAATGATATTTTTTCATGGAAAAATATCATCATTGAAAGCATGACTGCCGTATATGCATATCCGACTATCAGCCAGGCATTGTAATTCATAAGTATCGGATATATTACCGCAAATGCCATGCTGGGAAAACTTATCTGCCAGTTCTTCAGAATCTTAGCTGCATTGGCAAACTCCCCTACCGCTATGGCACACACTGCCGCTACAAATACATCTATAATTACAGGAAAATTTCCGCTCAGAATAATAACCGACACAATAAAAGATATTCCTACAACTCCGGACAGTATCCTCTTGACCATTCTCACACCCCACCAAATCTTCTGTTTCTTCTATTGAACTCCTCGACAGCCTTGTCAAAATCCTTTGGCTTGAAGTCAGGCCACAATATGTCCATTGAGTAAAACTCCGAATATGCCGCCTGATAAAGCAAAAAATTGCTTAATCTATGCTCTCCCCCTGTCCTGATTATCAAATCCGGATCAGGCTGATTTGCCGTATAAAGATATTTTTCAATATCCTTTTCAGATATGCTTTCTATGTCCGTTTTATTCTCTTTCACATCTCTGCATATATTCTTCACTGCCCTTACAATTTCATCTCTGCCGCCGTAGTTCATTGCTATATTCAAAAGCATTCCCTTTCTGTCCTTCGCAACTTCCTCCGATTCATTGATAAGGTCTATCAGCTCAGGCGAAAACACCGACCTGTCCCCTATGAATACTACTTTTATATCGTCATCTCTGAAATCCGTGAGCGAATCTACAAGATACTGATGAAATATTTTCATAATCGCATTCACTTCTTCTGCCGGTCTTTTCCAGTTCTCTGTTGAAAACGCATACAGTGTGAGAACTTTCACTCCCTGTTTGCTGATATATCTTGCAATATTCTTGAAAGTCTGGGCACCATAGGTATGACCTATCTGTCTGGGCAATCCTCTCTTTTTTGCCCATCTGCCGTTTCCGTCCATAATTATGCCAACGTGTCTGGGCATATACAACTCTCCCATTAAAATCACCTCAATTTATCTCTTCAATAATATTTCTGCATATAATAAAGCCTCTCTGTTTTTACTTGAAAATAATCACGGCAAGAAACCCTTTCCTGCCGTGATATTTTTCTTTTCCCAGTGTTTTATATTTCCATTATCTGTTTCTGTTTTTTGCTTGTGAGGGCATCTATATTCTTTATCTGTGCATCGGTTATATCCTGTATCTTCTTTTCACCTATTTTCTGATCGTCCTCAGTAATCTCACTCTTTTTCTTGAGAGCCTTTATTTTCTCCATTGCCTCACGTCTTATTCCACGTACAGCTACTTTAGCTTCCTCTCCCATGACAGATACGTCTTTTACTATCTCTTTACGGCGGTCTTCCGTAAGCGGCGGGAATATCATACGGATGATTGAACCGTCATTCTGGGGATTGATACCTATATCAGATTTCTGAATAGCCTTTTCTATGACACGGAGAAGGGACTTATCCCACGGCTGTATCGTAAGAGTCCTTGCTTCCGAAACAGACACGGCTGCTATCTGATTAACAGGCGTAGGAGTGCCGTAGTAATCAACTCTGACTTTATCAAGTACAGCAGGATTGGCACGTCCTGCACGTATCTCTGAAAACTCCGTTTCAAGATGCTGTACTGATTTCTTCATCTTTTCCTCTGCATTCTTTATCACTTTATCCATCGTTTGCTGACCTCCAAATTAATATATTTTATTGCTCAACCACTGTTCCCACATTTTCTCCGCATACAGCAGATACGATATTTTCGGGATTGTCAAGGCTGAACACGATTATCGGTATATTATTATCTTTACAAATCGCTGCCGCTGTGCTGTCCATTACCTTTAAATCATATTTCAGCACGTCTGCAAATGAGATTGTATCAAATTTCTTTGCATCGGGATTTGTTTTCGGATCGCTGTCATACACTCCGTCAACCATTGTCGCTTTCAGAATAATATCTGCCTCTATCTCTGCCGCACGCAATGCCGCCGCTGTATCCGTTGAAAAGAACGGATTGCCTGTGCCGCAGCCGAATACAAGAATTCTTCCCTTTTCAAGATGTCTTATTGCACGATTTCTTATATAAGGCTCTGCCACCTGCTGCATAGATATGGCTGTCTGCACTCTGGCTTCAAGTCCCAGCTGTTCGAGGGCATCGCATACACCAAGTGCATTGATTACGGTTGCAAGCATTCCCATATGGTCAGCTCTTGTTCTGTCCATCTTGCCGCTTGAACGTCCTCTCCAGAAGTTGCCTCCGCCTACAACGATTGCCACTTCTACTCCCATATCATTCAATTTTTTTATCGGTTCACAGAATTTAAGCACTGTATCAAAATCAATACCATGCTTTTCCGCACCTGCAAGCGATTCTCCGCTTAATTTCAAAAGCACTCTCTTATATTTCGGTTCCATTTCATCAATCACTCTCCCATATTTTTTCTATTAATATTTTACTATATTTATCAATCAATGTAAAGCATAATTTATAAAAAATTTCGGAGCCGCAGGAACTCTCCCACGACTCCGAACATCTTTTTAAAAATTATTTGCCTGCAACTGCTGCTGCAACCTCTGCTGCAAAGTCGTCTTCACGCTTCTCAAGACCTTCGCCCTTTTCAAAACGTACAAAATCAACGATTTCAATCTTGCCGCCAAGTGCTTTTGCGGTCTGTGCTGTGTACTGGTCAACCTTGAGCTTGTTGTCCTTTACGAATATCTGATTTACAAGGCAGTTTTCTTCATAGTACTTGCCAATCTTACCCATAACTATCTTCTGTGCAATAGCCTCAGGCTTGCCTTCGTTGATAACCTGCTCTGTCATAATCTTCTTTTCATGCTCGATAACTTCATCAGGTACCTGTGCTTTATTCAGATATGACGGATTTGCTGCTGCTACCTGCATAGCGATATCCTTTGCATAAGTCTTGAATTCGTCTTTATCTGCAAGGTCTGTATCAAACTTAACCATAACGGAAATCTTGCCGCCCATGTGGATATAGGTTGCAACAGTGCCTTCATAGCGTACAAAACGGCGGATAATCATATTTTCGCCGATTGTCTGGATTTTCTCCTGAAGAAGGTCTGCAACGGTCATTTCTGTGCCGGCAGCTTTCTTTGTGAGAAGGTCTGCAACGTCAGCAGGATTCTCTGCAAGAACTGTATTGGCAACTGTCTTTACAAACTCCTGGAAATCTGCATTCTTTGCAACGAAGTCTGTTTC
>DBXL01000006.1:0-2720 GCA_002309275.1 Ruminococcaceae bacterium UBA1213
ATTTGATGATATGAAACCTATCACTGAAAATACATTTGAATGTTCTGCTAAAAAGCTTATTCAAGCTGCATAGTCTTGCTAAATGTTTTCAGTTGAGAGTATAAATTATATCTCAGAAAAAATTGTAAACTGCACTTCACCGAAAAACAAAATATCTATTGACGTTATCAAGCTGATATGATAAGATTTAGTTATATATTATAAAATTAAATTCGAATGGGGGAAAAATATATGAATTATTGGGTAATTGTCGGTGAAGGCGGCGGCTTTGAAGAAGTGAAAAGCATTAAGTCGGATTCCTCTGCACAGTCAGGTGAGATTAAAAAAACGACTGTCCGCATGGACGATATTATTTTCACCACAGGTACTGACGGCAAAACAAAAATTTTCATTTGTAATGAGGAAGTAACACCGCCTGATGTTTTCATGCTCTGGGGGCATTACAATGAAGTCTTTGAGGGGATTTCACGCCGTCTGACTTCGCTGGGGGCAAGGAGTATTAATGACATTGACTCCAAAAGAATCGTATGCAGTAAGCTGTCAACAGCACTTTTGCTGGAACAGGCAGGCATTCCGCAGGCGAAAAGTCTGACCGTAACGTCACATACTTCTGCAAAAATTATTGTAGAATGCTTAGGTCTGCCCACGGTTCTCAAGCCCAGCAACGGGGCACAGGGAGAGGGCGTTGTTCTTCTGCACTCCGAACAGGAAATTGCCGATTATCTTGCCAAACTTCCCGAAGGTGATACCAATGCCGTTCTTGCACAGGAATTTATTGCAACTGCAAAGGGAAAGGATATTCGTGTGGTTGTGGCAGATTACAAAGTAGTACGTGTGATACAGCGTATTGCGGGGAATCCCGACGAATTCCGCTCTAATGTACATCTTGGTGGACATTGCATAGAATATGACCTTGAGGAAAGTGCCGTAAAAATGTGTGAAAAAGTGGCAAAAGTATGCGGTCTGAGATTGTGCGGAATCGACCTGCTTCAGACGGAAAACGGCTATGTTGTCGGAGAAGTGAACTGCACTCCCGGAATGGACAGTGAATTTATGAAATCAGACCGCTTTAAACAGATATTACATGATTTGGTAGTAAACTGACGGGGGGATAATATGTTTTCTCTGTACAGAAAATATCTGGGGCGATATACACCTTTTGTTATCGCCACTTTCATAACGACTTGTATTATATATTTCGTTCAGTTGTGTTTATTACTGCCTGAATCAAAGCGTATTATTGACAAGGGTGTTAATTTGCAGGATACGGACATTATATGGCAGAGCGGGATTATGATGATTGTTTTTACCGTTATTATCGGTATATGCAATTTGATGAATGCCTATTTCAGTTCCAAGGCGACAGCAGGCTTTACTTGTTCTGTCAGAAAAGCCTGCTTTACAAAGGCGAATTCCCTTTCACCGCAGGATTTCGCCAAATTCGGTGAATCCACTCTGCTCAATCGTACCATGACAGATGTCGCCAATATCACTGTCGTTACTATCAATGCTTTGCGTCTGTGGATGGCAATTCCTATTTTAATCGTAACGGAACTTTTCATTATCGCTCTCAATAATGTGTATATCTTCATGGTACTGGCATTTTTCTTTATCCTGACAGTCACATTTTTAATTGTATTCATGGCAAAGTCCCGAAAAAATTTTGAGGAACTTCAGAAAAAACTTGATAAAATCAATTCAAATATGCGTGAGAGGATAGTCGGAGTAAGGCATATAAGGGCTTTCGGAAATGAAACACTTGTCTATGAAAAGTCTGCAAAGGGAAATGAAGAGGTATATGATGAGGCGATTACCGCCAACAGAAAAATCAATTTTCTTTCACCTGTTGCAATGGTCGTGATGAATTGGGTGGTTGTTCTCATATACATTCTCGGCACTCAGCAAATTAAACAGGGCATGGCTTCCATCAGTCAGCTTCTGCTCATTTTTCAATACATATCTTCTTTTATTTTGAGTCTTATGACAATACCGTTTTTAATCAACGTATTGCCCAAAGGAATGGTGTCTGCACGAAGAATCAATGAACTTTTGAATTTTATTCCTACCAAATATGAATCTGCCGAAAACATCAAAAAAGATAAAACTGTCGGAAAAGTGGAATTCCGTAATGTCATATTCGGCTATTCGGGTGCACTGGACGTGATAGCGGACATCAGCTTTACGGCACAGGCAGGCAAAACAACGGCTTTTATCGGTACAACGGGCAGTGGAAAAACTACTATAATGAATTTAACGCAGGGTTTGTATCTGCCTACTTTCGGGGATATTCTCATTGATGATGTCAGTATCAGAAATGCCGATGAAAAATGGCTTCGTTCCTGCTTCTCCTACGGCACTCAGAAACCTATGATTTTTCAGGACACCGTGAAAAACAATATCAGCCGTACTGCTTCCGAGGAACGTATTAAACAGGCTTGTGACGCTTCCTGCTTTTCCGAAATTCTCGCTCAGAAGAATGAGGGACTTGATTTTCAGCTTGCACAGGGCGGTATGAATTTATCGGGCGGTCAGCGTCAGAGATTGTCCCTTGCAAGAACGATTGCAAGAGAAGCACCCATATATATTTTTGATGATACATTCTCTGCACTTGACGCACAGACCGAAAAAAAATCTCGTCAAGCCATTAATGATATGCTCAAAGACAAGACTATTATCATGGTAGCACAGAAAATCAATACCATTCGTGATGCGGATAATAT
>DBXL01000006.1:2777-3173 GCA_002309275.1 Ruminococcaceae bacterium UBA1213
GTATATCAGGAAATCTATCAGACACAATGCTATCTTGACAAAAAGGAGTGAAATTATGAAGAAATCCAAACAAAAAAATGTCATTTCACGCCTTTTTGCTGATATGGGTAACTATAAAAGCCGTTTCTGGGCGGTGTTTGCCGTTATCGTTATAATAAAATTATGCCTTGCGTCTGCTCCCAAAGTTGTCAGCATTATCACCGACACCATGCAGGGATTTGTCACAAGCGGAAATTTCGATTTCGGCAGACTTCTCCTTCAATGCTCACTCCTTGCAGTACTCTATCTTATCGGCTACGGTGCAGACGGCTTTATCAACCGCTCACTCGTTTTCATTTCACAGAATCTTTCACTGAATTTACGCAACAAAGCAGGGCATAAACTCAACCGTCTTAC
>DBXL01000153.1:0-585 GCA_002309275.1 Ruminococcaceae bacterium UBA1213
ATGCCGTATGTCAGAACGATAGTTTCTGTATGCGGGTACTGTATAAGACCGCTTATTATATTGATGTTTTTCTACATTCTCGACTGCGGAAAGCGTTATACAGCATTATGTGTGCTGACAGGTATCAATGCGGCAATTTATCTTACGGCATTGTTTACCGACAAAATAAGTTTTTATATCAACAGTAATAATCATTTTGTGCGTGGCCCGTTGAGTTTTACCTGTCATTATGTAAGTGCGGCAATGCTTGGATTTCTTGCGTATCTGACGTTGAAAAACGGCTTAAAAACAAGAAAATCAGAATCACTTATTCCGATATTCAATGTTCTGATAATTGTCGGTTCTCTTGTTTGTGACGGAGTTTTAGAATCTGACATTGTTTGTGTTACCTATCTGACAATAGCGGTTGTCAGCAGTACAGTATTGTATTATATATGGCTGCACATGAAATTTGTCCGTGATCATGAAAAAGCACTGATGGCGGAACAGCGGATACAGATCATGATGTCACAGATACAGCCGCATTTTCTGTATAATACGCTTTCTACGATTCAGGCATTGTGCCGTATTGATCCCGAAAAGGCA
>DBXL01000153.1:753-2139 GCA_002309275.1 Ruminococcaceae bacterium UBA1213
AATGCGATCCGTCACGGTGTCAGGATTTGTAAAAACGGCATAGTAAAAGTCAGTACAGTTAAAGTGTCAAACGGCTATGAAATCATAGTTGAGGATAACGGCATGGGGTTTGATACTTCAAAAATAGAAACGGCTGACAATACACATATAGGCTTGCGGAATGTCAGGGAACGTATCAAAAAAATGTGCGGCGGTACTTTTCAAATCGAAAGTAAAGAAAATGTCGGGACAAAAATTACACTTCATATCCCAAATCAAAAAGCAAAATAAAATTGATTACAGTTTTTTTCAAATTTAATTTTATCGACCATATGTAAAAAGAAAGGAAAATTATCATGGATAGTATATTGACTTATATAATTATCGGAGTAGTTGTAATTGTTATCGTTGGAGGAATTATTTTTACAATAGTGCGTACCAACGCCATTAAAAAGAACGGTATCGAGGCAAATGCCGTGGTATCCCGTATCAAAGAGCAGGAAAATACAGACAGTGAGGGATTTACGGATACCACATATATCTATTATGTGACTTTCACGACACAGGACGGTCAGAGTGTTGAAGCTAAACTTGGCAATCCGCCAAGCAAAATTAAAGTCGGTGATTCGCTGACGATAAAGTATCTGCCGAATAAGCCCAAGCTTGTAATAGCGGTGAAATAATCATATAGTCAAGAAAGGAAATCGTTTTATGAAAAAGAAAATTTTATCTTTTTTAATTTCGTCATCATTGATTTTTTCGGCATTTCCTGTAACTGTTGCCGCAGTGCAGAAAGATGATTATTTTTCCTTAATGACAACGGAGGATAAAATCAGTCAGATGATAATGCCTTCATTCCGTTACAGCACAGATGAGGGTGGGGATATGAACAATGTGACGGAAATTACAGCGGAAATTGAAACGGCACTTCAGAATCACAGCTATGCAGGTGTAATTTTGTTTGGTCAGAATACCCCCACCAATGAAAATACAATACGTCTTGTAGATTCTCTGCAAAAGGCTAATGCCAAAGGCGGTGAACGTCCTCAGCTTCTCATTTCCATAGACCAGGAGGGCGGAAGTATAACCCGTCTGGGACAGGGAACCGTTACTCCCGGAAACATGGCTCTCGGTGCCGCAAACGACCTCAATATAACAAAAGAATCCGCTGCCATTATCGGCAGTGAACTGTCTGCACTTGGAATAAATGTCGATTTTGCACCGGATGTTGACATCAACAACAATCCTGCCAATCCCGTAATAGGTGTACGCTCTTTCTCCGATGACGCTCAGACAGTTGCACAGCAGGGGGCAGCTTATGTTGAAACACTGAATAATATCGGTGTTATTTCCACTCTCAAGCATTTTCCCGGTCACGGTGATACCGATACCGACAGCCATACAGGT
>DBXL01000153.1:2177-4972 GCA_002309275.1 Ruminococcaceae bacterium UBA1213
TTTCAGGCTTGTATCAATGCAGGCTGTCAGATGATAATGACCGCCCACATTGTCTATCCTCAGATTGAAACCAACACATATATATCCCAAAAGACAGGTGAAGAAATATATATCCCTGCAACGCTTTCCAAAACAATCATTACAGATATTCTTCGTGGTGATATGGGATTTGAGGGAGTTGTCACAACGGATGCAATGGAAATGGACGCTATTGCAGAACATTTTGATAAGTATGATGCAGCAAAGCTGGCAATCAATGCAGGTGTGGACATTCTTTTAATGCCTGTCAATCCTATCTCAAAAGAAGATTTTGCGGAGCTTGAAACATACGTTTCCACGTTGGCACAAATGGCGGATAACGGTGAAATCTCAATGGATAATGTCAATGCCTCTGTTCAAAGAATACTTACTCTGAAAGAAAATAACGGTCTGTTTGCTCCCTATGATGATTCTGATATTGAGGAACGTGTGGAATATGCGTTGAACCATGTCGGCACAAAGGAAATTCACGATAAAGAATGGGAGCTTGCCAAGAAAACAATTACTCTTGTAAAAAATGATAATGATACACTTCCCTTGACTGCACAAAATCAAAAAACGGTTGTACTTGTTCCGTATGATGATGAAACGACACCTATGAATTACGCAATTAAAAAACTCACGAATGATGGAAAAATTCCTGATGGAGCTGTCATTGAAGCATATTCATATTACGATAAAACTGTTGATGAAGTTCTGCCGATGACAGAGAGTGCAGATAATATTATCTTTATGTCCGAAATGTACAGTGAAAGGGCATTAAAAAACGATACCGCAAAAATGGCGGATACTCTTGCGGATACGATTCATGAAAACGGCGGCAAATTCATTGTAATGTCAGTAAATCTCCCTTATGATGTTGCCCGCTTTGAAAAGGCTGACGCAATCATGCTGACCTATCAGGCTCGCACCATGAGAGAAGATCCCGGTGATAAAGTAAAGGAGATACAGCAGTATGGTCCGAATATGCCTGCGGCTCTCTATATGATGTTCAGCAAAGATGATGCACCTGTAGCAAAGCTTCCGATAAACATTCCTCAGCTTGATGAAAATTACAGCTTTACCGATACAGTTCTCTATGAAAGAGGTTTTGGTCTGACCTATGCGACAGAGGAAGAAAAAGTCATCATGGCAGAACATACCAATATCACTTGGGGACGTTCAGGCGAAAGTATCGTTATCAGGACAAATTCCACATCTGATACAGTTGCGATACGCATAGGCGGTGGTTTAGCTGCAACAGAAAATACAGAGGGTGTAACCATTGAAAACGGTACAGTAACACTTTCAGGAGAGCTTGCAAATGCTATCCTTTCGGACGGTACAAATACTCTTAGAATTATATTTGCAGACGGTGAAATTGAAATAACTGTCAATGTAACAACAGAGGAAGAAAAAGTTATAATGGCAGAACATACCAATATCACTTGGGGACGTTCAGGCGAAAGTATCGTCATCAGGACAAATTCCACATCTGATACAGTTGCGATACGCATAGGCGGTGGTTTAGCTGCAACAGAAAATACAGAGGGTGTTACACTTGAAAACGGTACAGTAATACTTTCGGGAGAGTTTGCAAATACTATCCTTTCAGATGGTGAAAACACTCTGAAACTTATATTTGCAGACGGTGAAATTGAAATCAGTATTTTTGTAACGGCTGAAGTGAAGGGAGAAGAATCTTCTAAAATAAAAGAAGAAGATTCTTCCGAAATCAAGGACGAAGAATCTTCCAACAATTCGGTGACACATATTTCCGATAGTGCAAGTACGCCCAAAACAGGTGAATCTTATCCGTTCTTTATTATACCAATTTTTATGGTATCGGGATTTATTGCAGTATTTGCCTCAAAGAAGAAAAACAGAAAAGATACATTCTGATTATCTGCAATATTTTCGGATGAAATAAAAAGAAAATCTCCCCAACTGTCAAACAGTAGGGGAGATTTTTTATGATATATTTGCTTCGGTAATGCTTGCCCATGAGTATTCACTCATATATTCACCGTGAAAAGAATTGATAGTATCAATATTGCCGTCAAAAAATCTGTACAGGTCACAGTCAAACTGTTCGGGGACTGCCCGTATATATCCTTTTTTCATTTCGATTATATCGCTGATACCGTATTTGTCCAATGTTGCACGAAGGCTTCTCAATATAACGTCAAACTGTTTCTGCATAGGTCTGTCATACGTTCTGTTTTCCCACAGAATCGAAAAAGCAGTTACCCTTGATACGAAACTGCCGTGTCTGTCCACGAGATAGGCAAGAAGTTCCTTTGACCTGGAGCGTTGAAATGAAATAGGTTCTCCGTCTAATAATACATCAAATCTTCCGAAAGTTCTCACAAAGATATTGGTATTTTTGGGATTATATTTGTGAAGCTCAATATTTTCTATGGCATAGTCAACTTCTTCTTTGAGTCGTTCACTGCTGACAGGTTTCATGAGATAGCCTGAAGCGTGCATTGAAATTGCGTCAAGTGCATATTCCGAATAGCCTGTCAAAAAGATAATGGCAATATTTTTATTGATTTCTTTCATTTTTGCTGCCAGAATGATTCCGGTCATATCAGGCATATTGATGTCCATAATGGCAATATCAACTTTATGACAGCGGAGATATTCAAGAGCATCTTTTGCGTTATTAAATCCCTCTGCTTCAGGTTTTTGCGGAAGTTCACGGCACATCGAAACTGTCAGCTCCAAAATGAGTTTTTCGTCATCAATACAAATAATTCTCATATTTTCACTTC
>DBXL01000153.1:5051-5272 GCA_002309275.1 Ruminococcaceae bacterium UBA1213
TACACTTCGTTGTTAGAAAAGAATAAAATTTGTTTTTTGAAGCTATTTTAATGTATGTTTGTTAGATATTTGTTTTAGTTTGCTTGCCATTGTGTTTACAGTACTTTCGCTGATACCAATATTAAATTTAACGAAGAATTTTTATTTATTCAGTTTTTCAATTCTCTTTTGTATTTATAGTATGTATTCCTTGAAATGTTGCCGATAAGTTTAAGTACATC
>DBXL01000074.1:0-5326 GCA_002309275.1 Ruminococcaceae bacterium UBA1213
TTTTGTCATTGTTACCACCTTTGATTTTATTTCCTGATTTTTATTATAATATTTTCAACAAATATGTCAAGGCAAAACTTATTTTTAAAAAAATTCAAAAATTCTCTTGCATTTTGAATTTTGATATGATATAATACCCTTGTTATCTATGTAGGGGAGAAAGAGGTGAAGTAAACATGAAGGAGAACATTCATCCTAAGTATCAGCAGACTACAATTACTTGTGCCTGCGGTAATGTCATTGAAACAGGTTCTACTAAGTCAGACATAAGAGTTGAAATTTGCTCGAAGTGTCACCCATTCTTCACAGGAAGACAGAAATTGGTGGATACCGGTGGTCGTGTCGATAAGTTCAAGAGACGTTTCGGCATGAAATAATTTTTTAAGTTCGTGATTGATTTCAAGGCGGTGCATGACAAAAACGTGTACCGCCTTATTTCAATTAGCAATTAGCAATGTGCAATGTGCAATGAGTGGCGGAGGCAAATTTAATTGCTCATTGCTAATCTCTAATTGCTCATTGATAAGGTGGTGGAAGTGTTGGCAGTTTATAAGACAGTCGAATTTCAATCAAGTGATGAATTTATTGAACAGCGTTCCAAGTTTATCGGCTATGTCAAGCCCGTGCAGACCGAACAGCAGGCTCTTGACTTCATCAATGAAAAGCGTCAGAAACATTGGGACGCTACTCACAATGTATATGCGTATGTCCTGCGTGACGGCAATATACAGCGATATTCCGATGACGGTGAACCTCACGGCACAGCAGGTGTCCCGACTCTTGATGTTATCATTAAATCGGGCGTTACAGATGTAGTTGTAGTCGTGACAAGGTATTTCGGCGGCATTTTACTCGGTGCAGGCGGACTTGTCAGGGCTTATACCAAAGGTGCAAAAATCGCCCTTGAAGCAGGCAATATTATTACAATGGAAAGCTGCAATATAGCCGTTTTACAGTGCGACTACAACCAATACGGCAAAATTTCGGGATTGATTCCAAGCAATAACGGCGTTATTGATAATACAAATTTCACGGATAAAGTCGAAATAGAATATCACATTTCCCCCGACAATTTCACGAAATTTCAAAAACAGCTTGCAGATACCACCTGCGGAAGTGTTGAAACGGAAATCATTGACGAAAAGTTTTTCAAAATGAAAGGGTAATTCAATGGAATTTACACTTTTTGATAAAAATGATGCTGATTTTCTGAAATTGAAATTTGATTCAAATGAAATTTTAGCCGTTCAGATGTATGAAATATTGGAAAATAGGAAACAGAATATTTTGTCCCAAACGGATAAATTTACATTGGAAGATTTGTGGTACAGCGAATATTATTGGTATCTTGTATTGATAAAAGAACAAAATGTTCAAAACAGTGCTGATTTTCAGCAAGGGCTTTTTCATGTCATGGAACGTATGGACTACGAAATAGCACCTATCAATTTCACTGTACTTGAACGGCTTGAAAAAGAAATTCTGATTTAAAAATTTTTTCAAAATGAAATAAAGGTATTTGCGGATTTTTTGCGTATATATTGACAAAGGGATTTTTACGGAGGTGACAGTGTGAATATCAGAGAACAAAGTGAACTTATCGAAAGACAAACTCTTTCAAAATATGCGTGTCTTTCCGAAAATTCAAAGGGCAGACTTCAGCCCGAAGAAAAATGCCCGATAAGAACGGAATTTCAGCGTGACAGGGACAGGATTATCCACTGTAAAGCATTCCGAAGATTAAAGCATAAAACACAGGTGTTTTTATCCCCCGTGGGCGACCATTACAGAACACGTCTGACGCATACCCTTGAAGTCGCACAGATAGCAAGGACTATCGCAAGGGCTTTGAGAGTGAATGAGGATTTGACGGAAGCCGTTGCATTGGGACATGATTTAGGTCATACGCCTTTCGGTCATGCAGGCGAAAGTGCTTTGAATGAAATTTTCCCTGACGGATTCCGGCATTTTGAACAGAGTTTAAGAGTTGTTGACGTGCTTGAAAATGACGGTGAAGGACTGAATCTTACATATGAAACAAGAAACGGCATACTCTGTCATACCAGAGGACAGGAAGCCGACACTGTTGAGGGCAGAATCGTCAAAATTGCCGACAGAATCGCCTACATCAATCACGATATTGATGACGCTGTACGGGCGGGTGTCATGGAAATTTCTGACATCCCCAAAGACATTCTTGAAGTACTTGGATACAGTCATTCCCAGAGAATCAACACGCTTGTTTTTTCTCTCATTGAAAACACTATCGACGAAAATTTGAAAATGGAAAATAGTGTGCAGAATGCCTTTGACAGACTTCATCAATTCATGTTTGACGAGGTTTATTTGAAAGGTCATGCCAAATCTGAAATGCAGAAAATTCCTGAATTCATCAGTGCATTATACACATACTTTATGAAAAATCCTGATGATATGCCGAAGGAAATACAGGATATTGCAAAGAGATTTTCTGTTGAAAGAGCCGTCTGCGACTATATTGCAGGCATGACGGACAAATATGCTGTTGAGAAATATGAAAGTATTTTTGTGCCTCACTCATGGAATATAAATATCTGAGAAAGGAAAAACTATGTTCATACCGGATGAGTTTATACAGGAACTCAAAAATAAAACTGATATTGTTGACGTTGTTTCGGGATATGTCAGGCTTAAAAAAAATGGTAAAAATATGCTTGGACTATGCCCGTTTCACAATGAAAAAACTCCGTCTTTCAATGTTTCTACGGATAAAAATTTTTTTCACTGTTTCGGCTGTAAAGCCAGCGGTGATGTTATCACCTTTATAAGAAGAATTGAAAATCTTGATTACATCGAGGCTGTGAAATTTCTCGCCCAGCGGGCAGGTCTTGATGTACCCGAAGGCAGAGGACAAAGTGAAGGGCTCTCCAAAGTAAGAAACAGAATTTATGAAGCCAACCGTGCAACGGCAAGATTTTATTATAAATGCCTTTACTCCCCTGTCGGTAAAAATGCCCTTGACTATCTCCATAACAGAGGGCTTTCCGATAAAACTATCGTACATTTTGGTCTGGGGTACTCTCCCCCGTCAAGATTTGAGCTTATCAACCACTTGAAAAATTTAGGATTTTCCTCTGAAGAAGTCTTTCAGGCAAATCTTGCCAACAAGTCTGAAAAAGAACACTTCTATGACAGATTTTCTGACAGAGTCATGTTTCCCATAATAGACCTGCGTGGAAATGTCATTGCTTTCGGCGGACGAATCATGTCGGATATTCAGCCGAAATATCTCAATACATCGGACACCCCCGCTTTTAACAAGGGCAGTACCGTCTATGCACTGAATTTTGCCAAAAACAAGGCTAACGGTCAACTGATTCTTGCAGAGGGGTATATGGACGTTATTTCTCTGCATCAAGCCGGATTTGAAAACACCGTTGCTACTCTCGGTACGGCTCTTACAAAAGAACAGGCTCATTTAATAGGGCGTTACTGCAAGGAAGTTGTTATATGCTATGACGCTGATGAAGCCGGTCAGAAAGCCGCTGAAAGAGCTATCAATATATTCCGTGAAACAGAATTGAGTATCAAAGTGTTGAAAGTGCCTGACGGAAAAGATCCCGATGAATTCATTAAAGCCAACGGTGAAAACGGTGCGGCAAAATTCAGACTTCTCCTTGACAAGTGCGGAAACGATGTGGAATACCGCATAGCAAAGCTGAAAATAAAATATGATACCGATATTACTGAACAGAAAGTGGAATTTCTTACAGAAGTCGCCAAGCTCCTTGCAGGACTTGAAAACGATATAGAAAAAGATGCCTATATCTCAAAGATGTCCGAAGATTATGACATAGACAAGAATGCACTTGCAGCACAGGTGAAAAGATATTCAAAACAACAGGAAATAAAAGAACCTGCCATGCAGCCGCAGACTTTTGAACACAGAGAGAATACTTTCCCAAAATCCAAGTCTTGTAAAGCAGAAGAAACTCTGCTTGCCCTGCTTATGACAAATCCTGATGCGGCACTTGCAGTATGTCCGGATTTTCCTGTTGAAATGTTCTCTGCACCTCTTAACAGAAAGGTGTATGAAAAAATCAAAGAACGTGCAGAAAGAGGTCTCGGTACAGAGCCTGTCGATATATCCGGCTTTTTCTCGAATGACGAAAACAGCAGGATTAGCAGCATGGTCTATCTCAGACCAAGAGAAAATGATCCTTTCCGTGCGGTAAATATATACATGAATATTCTTGAGGAGGAATCGCAGAAACTGAAATCAAAAGCAGCTACTATGAGTGACGAGGAAATTATGGAACAAATCCTAAAAAACAGGAAAAGAAAGAAATGAGGTTTTTATTATGATAACACCTAATCAGCCTGATAAAAAAACGGTACTTAAAGAACTGATGGAGCTTGGCAAAAGCAAAGGTCAGCTCTCTAACAAAGAAATTCTTGATGCCATCGGTGAAATGGACATCGATCCCGAACATCTTGAAAAATTCTATGACACCCTTGAAACCAACGGCATTGAGATAGTGGAAACCCTTGATGACATAATCCTTAATGATGCGGAACTTTCTTCTATCGCCTCAGGCAGTGTCGGTGATGATGATATAGACTCGCCTGATGCATCTGACAGCATTACAATAGACGATCCCGTTAAAATATATCTGAAAGAAATAGGCAGAGTGCCTCTCCTCTCGTCTGACGAGGAAACAGAACTTGCCAAAAGAATTGCCAATGGTGACATTTCCGCTAAAAAAAGACTCTCGGAAGCCAATCTCCGTCTTGTAGTCAGCATTGCCAAAAGATACCTCGGCAGAGGTATGCAGTTCCTTGACCTCATTCAAGAGGGCAATCTCGGTCTTATCAAAGCCGTTGACAAGTTCGACCATACAAAAGGCTTCAAATTCTCCACTTATGCAACATGGTGGATTCGTCAGGCTATCACAAGAGCTATTGCAGACCAGGCAAGAACGATCCGCATACCCGTTCACATGGTGGAAACCATCAACAAGGTAAAGAAAATTTCAAGCCAGCTTCTCCACCAGAACGGACATGAACCCACAGCAGAAGAAATTGCCGAAGTCATCAATATGCCTACTGATAAAGTCCGTGAAATTATGCGTGTGGCACAGGAGCCTGTATCCCTTGAAACTCCCATAGGCGAAGAAGAGGACAGCCATCTTGGTGACTTTATCCCTGATGAAGATGCTCCCGCACCTCAGGACGCTGCCTCTCATACCCTCCTTAAAGAACAGCTTGCAGAAGTGCTTTCCACCCTCACCCCCAGAGAAGAACAGGTTTTAAAACTGCGTTTCGGACTCAAAGACGGACGTTCAAG
>DBXL01000074.1:5360-8309 GCA_002309275.1 Ruminococcaceae bacterium UBA1213
ATAGAGGCAAAGGCTCTGCGTAAACTCCGTCACCCCAGCCGTTCTAAAAAACTGAAGGATTTTCTTGATTAATCTCTGAAACTTGTTTTCCAAAAGCTGATTTTCAAAAGAAAATCAGCTTTTTTTAATTCGTAAAATGTCATATCATTCAACTTCCTCTCATATAATATACCAATCAAAAAAATAATTGCTAATTGCTCACTGCTAATTGACAAAGGGTGATATTGTGGTATTGAAATGCAGGTCTTTTCTCTATTCGTCAGCAGTAACTTTTATTTTTGCCATTCTCGGCGGTATCGTTACTTATATAGGAATGCCGAGATTTCAGAATGCCGTTCAGCCTCCCCTCTCCCCCCCTGCATTCCTCTTTCCGATTGTCTGGACTATGCTGTTTCTGCTGATGTCCGTGAGTGCCTCCATCATGTACGATTCAGATGATGAAATTGCTCCCAAATCCCTCTTTCTCTATATGATACAGCTTACTTTGAATTTCTGGTGGTGTGTCCTCTTTTTCGGTTTCAGACTGTATTTTTTCTCTTTTATATGGCTGCTCATACTTCTTTTAGCCGTTTTTATGATGACAGTGCTTTTTTACCGTGTAAACAGGCTTGCAGGAATTTTGCAGATTCCCTATATACTCTGGCTGATGTTTGCCGCCTATCTCAATTTCGGCATCTGGTTCCTCAACAGGTGACAAAAAAAACCGCTTCTGTTTTTTGCAGAAACGGTTTTTTGTCTGTCATTCTTTAGCTTTCAAAGCTTTGTTTGACCTGTGCTGATCCTGAAGAAGCTTGAATATCTCACTGAATTTCGGCGGTTTGCCGTACATGAGTACGCCTATCTTGTAAATAGCCGCTGCCAGCATTCCAAGAAGATAAATGGATATAAGCTGTATTACTATGGATATAATTATCTCATAGAATGCCACGTCTGACAAGGCTATCCTTGCAAACATTGCTATCGGTGCCGTAAACGGTATGTATGAGCATACTATCATAAGAGTGTTATTTATATCGCTCGTCATTGATGTTATTACTATCATAAACGCTACTACAAATATCATCATTACAGGTGTTGTAAGCGTATTCAAATCTTCACTTCTTGACGCAAGCGATGAAAGCGAGCCAAGCAGAAATGCATATATAAAATATGCCGTTATGAAGAATACAAGTGCATATATCACCGTTGAAACGGGCATTGTCAGCATTTCCGATACCCCTTCAGGCAGAGATTTCATGGATATTGCCTTTACCGATACCAAAGCCGTACCTGTTATAACAACAAGCTGTGTCAAGCCTGCCAATCCCGAACCGAATACCTTGCCGAACATCAAATGGGTAGGCTTGGCACACGTTATCAGCATTTCCATTGCTCTTGTATTTTTCTCTGTGACAACGCTCTGGGATACCATCTGACCGTACATGACTATCGCCATATACAGTATCATCACAAGCACATAGGTAGAAAAATAATTTTTTGTCTGGTCCGTACCTGTCGTCACAGTGTCATAAATGACAGGGGCATCAAGTATTGCAGAAGTCCTGTCATAGTCAACTCCGAATTTCTCGAAATTCACTGCCCTGTATATATTCTGCACTGCTGTAGTTATCGTCTGGGCTTCTTCACTCATCAGGGAATTATTTTTGGTAACATATGTAAAGGATATAGGACTGTTCAGGACTACCGCAAAATGATATTCCGATTTGTCAACTTTTTCCTTTACTTTATCTATGTCTTCTTCCGTCACCTGCACAACACTGTAAGGATATATCTTTTCAAAGGTCTTTTTAATCAAATCATTGTTATGATAGGCATTATCCACTATCCCTATGATATTTCTATCCCCCTCAGACGCTTCACTATCGGATTTTGCCATGTCCATTATAATCGCCGGTACAAAGGACATTCCCAATATCAGAATCATTATAATAACTGTCGTGATAATAAACGCTTTATTCCTGATACAGTTCAGATATTCAAATTTCAATACTTGCAATATATGTTTCATATTCCGCCCTCCGTGTATTCAACAAATATGTCATTCAGTGACGGCTCGCATACTTTAAAGCAGTCTATATCAAAATTTTGCCGGGATAACTCTGAAAACAGCCTGTTTTTGAAGTCTGGCGACTTCATTTTTATGATAATCGTGTTTTCACCCTCATTTTTGACATCTGTAATATTCTCCGACATTTTCTGAAGTACAAAAGGTGCAATTTCCTGATACTGCGAAGATGTAACGGCTATTCTGTCACGGGGATAACTGTGCTTTATTTCACTTATCCTGCCGTCTATGGCAATTTTGCCTTGATTGATGATAGATATGCTTTCACAGAACTCCTCAATATAATTCATCTGGTGACTTGAAAAAAGCACTATTGCTCCGCCTGCAATCATCTCTTTGATGACATCTTTCAAAAGCATGGCATTGACAGGATCAAGTCCCGAAAAAGGCTCATCAAGTATCACTATCTGCGGATTGCACATGAGCGTCACTGCAAGCTGTATTTTCTGCTGATTGCCCTTACTGAGAGTTTCAAGCTTTTTATTTTTATACTCCGTCATTGACATTCTTTCAAGCCATTTATCACACGCTTTTTGTGCCTCTTTCGAGGTCATTCCTCTCAACTGGGCAAGATACACCATCTGGTCACATATCTTGATTTTCGGATAAAGTCCCCTTTCCTCCGGCATATAGCCGATACGAATGTTGTTCCTGTCGATAGGCTTTCCGTCAATCAGCACTTTGCCCTTGTCTGCAAAAAACACTCCCATGATTATTCTTATGGTAGTCGTCTTTCCTGCACCGTTCCTGCCGAGAAGTCCCAGAGCCGTTCCGCTTTGTGCACATATAGAAATATCCCTCAGAACTTCCTTTTCACCGAAACTTTTGAAAATATTTTCCGCTTTCAGTTCCAAACTTATACCTCCTTTAAAAATATATTCTAA
>DBXL01000074.1:8354-11716 GCA_002309275.1 Ruminococcaceae bacterium UBA1213
ATAAATTGTATCCAAACATCAATCCTTTGTCAATATATCCAAACAATAATTTCTAATTGCTGATGGAAATTATCGGATTGATTTTTGAACGTCTGCCACTCATATAAGATAATGCCATACCGCTTCCCTTTACTGCACAAAGTTCCGGCTCTTCTGCAATCCTTGCTTTCAGACCAACTGTATTTTCTATTAATTTATCCATGCCCCTCAGTCCTGCAAGTCCGCCTGTCAAAACGATTCCGTCATTATGTATATCTCCTATCAGTTCGGGGGGGGTATTCACAAGCATATCCTTTATCTTTTCCGCTATGACAATCCCTGTTTTAGAAAGGGGAGCAACAAGTTCTTCTGCATCTATATCCACCTTCACAGGCATTCCTGTTATCATGCATTTTCCTTTTATCGTATAAGTCCCCGAAACAGTCCCTGATATGACACTGCCGGCATTGATTTTTGCCTGCTCGGCTGTCCGCTTGCCGATAAGTATATTATAAGTCTTTTTAATATATCTGATAATTTCATTGTCCATAGCGTCACCGGCACATCTGACTGTACCTGTTACAGCCGTTCCTCCAAGCGATATGACTGCCATATCTGCCATACCTCCTCCAAGACTTACTACAAATGCCCCGTGAGGACTCTCTATGTCTATCCCGGCACCCATCGCCGCCGCAACAGGCTCTTTTATCATTCCTGCCCGTCTGATACCTGTACCAAGTATCAGACTCGCAAATGCTCCTTTCTCTACTTCCGTCATCTCTGACGGCACGCATAAGACTGCTTTCGGCATGACTATTGATGATGTCAGAAGCCTTTTCAAAAATATCACCAGCATATCTTCCGCTGATGTAAAATCTGCAATAACTCCCTCTTTTATCGGTGAAATGACCTGTTTTTTTTCCGAAGTTCTCCCAAGCATTTCATAGGCATTCTGTCCTGCTGCCCTTATCTGCTCATTCTCAACAGCTATACATGACGGCTCATTCACTGCTATGCCTTTTCCTGCCGTGAATATCCTTGTATTTGATGTCCCTATATCTATCCCCAAATCAGACTGCATACTTCTCTCCTCCATTCATTCCTGTTCATTCAGCAGGCTTTTCAATCCCGAAAAACGCAGTGTTTTTCTATTGTTTTCTACCATGCTCCGCATGACTGAAACTTCTCCCACAAGTATCAGTATCTTTTTTGCCCTCGTTACAGCCGTGTATAAAAGATTTCTGTAACAAAGCATTGCCGGCACTGCATATACCGGTATCAGCACCGCATTGAATTCATTTCCCTGACTTTTATGCACCGTTACTGCATAGGCAAGCTCTAAATTATTCAATGCCTCAAATTCATACTCTACAAGCCTTTCATCAAACTGCACTGTCAATATCCTGCTTTGTGTGTCAACGTCTGCCACGATTCCTATATCTCCATTAAAAACGCCTGTGCCGCTCGTACCGTCATCTTTATGCCACAGAAGATGATAATTGTTTTTTATCTGCATGACTTTATCGCCTATGCGGAATATATTTTCTTCAAAGACTATCTCATTTGTTAAATCCGTTCTGGGATTGAGTGCCTCCTGCAATTTGGCATTCATGCCTGCTACTCCCAATTCTCCCTTCCTCGACGGACACAATACCTGTATATCTTCCAAGGGAGAATAATGATACGCTTTCGGCAGCCTTGATGAACACAATTCTACTATCTTATCCGAAACGCCTGAAACATCACTGCAGCTGATAAAGAAAAAATCATTGTCTTTTCTTGTAATCTCCGGCATTTCACCGTTTACTATCCTGTGTGCATTCATTACAATCAAGCTTTGCATGGACTGCCTGAAAACCTCCGTAAGATGTATGCAGGGTATCTTTCCGCATGATATAAGGTCACTTAATACATTCCCTGCTCCCACTGACGGCAGTTGGTCACTGTCGCCTACCATGATGAGCCTGCACCCCAAAGGCAACGCTCTCAAAACTGCTTCAAAAAGCTGACTATCTACCATTGAAAGCTCATCTATTATTAGTGCATCACATTCAAGCATATTTCTTTCATTTCTCTTGAAAGCCGGCATATCATTTTTATCCCATTCCACTTCCAATAATCTGTGAATGGTTTTAGCAGTCCTGCCTGTGACCTCTGCCATCCTCTGTGCAGCCCTGCCTGTCGGAGCAGCAAGCATTACTTTGATTCCGCTCTGCCTGTACAGCTCTATAATGGCATTGATTGCAGTAGTTTTTCCTGTACCGGGACCGCCTGTCAATAGCAGAATCCCTCCTGATAATGCCTCTATAATAGCCTTTCTCTGCAAATCCGCATATTTTATATTTTTTCTCTTTTCAAATGAATCCAGTGCACTTTCCACTCCCGTTATGCTTTCGGGGGGAAATTCCAACATGATTTTCAATTTCTGTGAAGCATAGCTCTCACTCTGAAAAAGTGACGGCAAAAATAAAAATTCCATGCCGTTTATTGTATGCTGTATGATACTTCCGTCTTTTATCATTATTTCTATGACACTCTCCACCATATCATATTCCAGAACAAGAAATCTTCCTGCCACCTCAGCAACTTTTTCTCTCGGTAAGCATGTATGTCCGTTTTTTATGTTCCCTGAAAGTACATATATCACTCCTGCCCGTATCCTGCATTCATCATCGGCAGACATATTCAGTTTTATGGCTATCAAATCAGCACGTCTGAACTCTATCCCGATACCCTCTGTGCAGAGTATATAGGGATTTTCTTTTATCTTCTCCACCGCTTCGGAGCCGTAATTTTTCCATATCTTCACCGCCTCCCGAACGGATATTTCATATGCTCCAAGCTCCAGCATAATTTCACGCATTCCCAATGTTTTATTTATCTCTTCAGACATTTCAAGTGCTTTTTCCTTTGAAATGCCCTTTATTATGCACAGCTTTTCAGGTTCATTCTTTATCACTTCAAGGGAATCATCTCCGAATTCCTCGACAATTCTTTTAGCCGTTGAACGCCCTACTCCCTTTATCGTGCCTGATGAAAGATACCTGAATATACTCTCGCTGTCTGACGGCATGACCTGTTCGTAACAGTCAAATGCAAACTGCTTTCCATAGACGGAATGCACTTTCCAGTTTCCTATGAGTTTCAGTTCATCTCCCACGCTCACGCTTGTCATCATTCCCACAGCCGTTGCAACTGCACCGTTATTCATCACGCTTATGACACTGTAACCGTTGTTTTCATTCCTGTAAATGACACTCCGCACCGTACAGCAAAGCTGTAACAATTCTTTATTCTCCATACAGCAACCTTACTCTCCCAAAATCAACGCAAATCAATTTTATTGTCTTGTTCTGCCGTGGGGGAAACCTTTTTTTGCAAAA
>DBXL01000074.1:11732-11912 GCA_002309275.1 Ruminococcaceae bacterium UBA1213
CCCCACACCCCTTTCCAAAAAAAACTAATTTTTTTCAGAGTCATTCAAATGATTTCCATGCTGAAAATCCGCACAATTATTTTACAATTTTATTTTACTTATGTCAATCAAAAAAAGCAATATACCCTCTGCGGTATATTGCTTTTATTTGTTCATTTTCGGATTGTCCGTTCTGCCAAG
>DBXL01000074.1:12005-19013 GCA_002309275.1 Ruminococcaceae bacterium UBA1213
CTTTCATATCTGCTGATTGTATTTTGATTTACATTCAATTCCATTGCAAGTCTTACTTGTGATAAATGCTTGGATTTTCTCAAAAATTTTAACCTGAACACCAAAATCACCCTTGACGAAAATTATACTAAAATTGTATAATTTAAATATCCATAATATGTATATTTTACGAAATATCAAAAACGGCTTATATAAAATAATTTTCCCCGAAACACAAACAACTGCTAATTGTTTATGTTTCGGGGAACGGCTATTTTAAAGGATTGGCATTATCAATGTTTTATCTTGTCGGAAAGCTGGCTGAATGTTACGCCATATTTCTTTGCAATATCCTGTGCATAGCTGACACCCTCCGGCGGTGCAAGGAATATTTTATAGGAACGCTTTCCTTCATGTATGCCTGTGATAAGGCTGGCAACCTTGCTGTCACCTGCAATCAGTGTGTTCACTTCTTCAAGGTTCATTGCCAATTCATGCATATGTGTATTGAAAATGGTTCTTGCTCCAAGGTATCTCAGGGCTTTTACAACGTCTTTCGCAATATACAAGCCCTCTGCAAATGACGTTGTTGCAAGTGATTCATTAAACAACAGCAGACTTTCATTGGTAGCCATTCCGAAAAGTTCGCTCATACGCTTTGATTCTTCACCAAGCCTGCCCAAGTCAACTGTCTTGTTCTCGTCAGCAGGGAAATGTGTATAGATGTTGTCAACAGGACTCAATGTAACACTCTCACACGGCGCATATATGCCGAACTGTGCAAGCAGAAACAGCAAGCCTACTGCCTGTGTCATGGTAGTTTTTCCGCCTCTGTTCGGTCCTGTCATGATATATATTCTATGCTCTGCATCAAAGTCTATGTCATTCGGCACTATGTCAAATGTCTTTCCGCCGAGCCTGCTCATCGCAAGCTTGAAATTATACAGCCCTTTGGCATGAAGTTCACGCTTCTCAATCTCAATAATTTCGGGCTTGCACATCGGTATGCCTAACTCCTGCATTCTATTGATATAGTCAGCCCATCTGATATAGAAAATAAACTCAGGGATAAGCTTTGTAAGACCATAACCGCTGACATTCGTATATTTTGAAAGCTGGCTTTTCAGACGCTTTACAGTCAGTCCAAGCATTTCTGTCATTACTTTTGTTAAGTTCGATGTAAAGGGATCTTCGCCTGCAATCTTGCTCACGGTATGGAATTTTGTCATTCCGTGAAAGCTTGCACCATGCTCAAGCTGATTCTGCTTTGTGGCAAAGTCAAGGAATCTGTTCAGGAAAGGCGTTTTTGTGAAAGGCTCTGTATTTATCGAAACGATGCCGACCTCTACGGGACGCATGAGATTGTCCAGATTTACTCCGACAGATACACTCTTTATCTCTCTGACTTCATTCACAAGTCCTTTTATATCTTCCTGCAAATGCTCAAAACCGCTCTCTTGATATATCGAGCTTACATAGTCCTTTAAAAGTCTTAATCCCTCCGATTTGATGTCATTTTCAGAAAGGGCTTTATTGATACCCGAAATGCAGTTGACATATATTTCAAGTTCATTCAGACGGTTGACCAACTGCCATATCGGTGCTGCTGTCGAGTCTTTGAGTGACCTCTCCAGCTCCTTCAAAAAGGCAAGCTGTTCAAGCAGTTCTTTTATGTGTTCACGGAGTTTCGGAAAATGCACTATATCATCAAAAATATCCCTTCTGTATCTTATGACAACGGGATTTCTTTCTATTTTCATCATTATGTTTTTAATGATATTATGTTCAAAAGTATCATCTGCGAGTTTTTCGCATATAAGCTCCAATGACAAGTCATTGACAGCCTCCTCACAAAGAGTTTTACAATCAGGTTCTACACCCTGCGGATAAAGCAAACTGAACTCCTGCATTTTCATACACTCCTTTAAAAAATTTCATATCTTACACTTGTGGATATATTGGAAAGCAAAGCTGCATTCTGATTACTCAGAAGAATAATACTGTTTTTGTCTTTGGGAGAGGTGAATATCATTGCGGCATATTCCGAAAGATTTCCGCCGTGATAAATCCCTTCGCTTGATATGAACCAGCCGTAACCGTATTCATACATATCATCTTCATTTGAATAGCTTGCCGTCATTGCCTCTATGGATTCATCACTTAAAATAGAACCGCCCTCAAATACTTTCAGCCATTTCATAAGGTCGCCTGCACTCGACATTACATCGCCTGACCCAAAAGTGACACCCGGCATATTAAAATAATCCTCTGCACCTGTCGGGTGGAGCGGTTTTGCAATCACTGCACCGTCTTTTTCATAATCTTTATAAAGGCTTGTCGAATCCATGCCAAGCGGTTTGAAAATATTCTCCGTGAGGTACTCTTCAAATGCCATTCCCGACACCTTTTCGATGATAGTGGCAAGAAGAAAATAATTTCCGTTGTTATAGGTGAAAACCTCTTTCGGCTCATTGATTGGCTCTGCTTCAAGCATATATTTCAATATATTCTCTTTATTTTTCTCTGCATTGTCCGTCAGTCCCAAATCTCCAAAATGGTTGCTGTAATCATCAAGCCCTGAATGCATATCAAGAAGGTCGTGTATGGTGATTTCTCTGCCATAACTGTATTCAGGAAAATACTTATCAAGTGTATCTTTTACAGAAAGCCTGCCTTTCTGCTGTAAAAGCATGATACCTGCCGCTGTAAACTGCTTTGTATCAGAACCTATTCTGAAAACCGTGTCTGAAGTCAATTCCTGTCCGTCAAGTGCCTGATTGAAGTCTTTTGCATAAATGCATTCGCCGTTTTTTACGACTGCCATAAAACCGCTGAAATCATAGCCTGCCATGACTTCATCAATTTTCTTTTCATCTGACTCACTCGTCTGCGATACTTCAACGCCTGACTGTGATACAACAGAATTTTGTGCTGTACCCGTCTGACATGAACACATCATTCCCATGATACTCATTATCGCCAGTGCAATCAACACCCTTTTCTTCATAGCCTAACCCCCGTGAACTATTGTGTTTTTCTTTATCTATATTCTATACGATAAATGCAGTTGATTCAAGCAATTATTCAAACACAAAATAAACTCCCGTTTCACCTGTTAAAACAAAGGTTTATATCTCTCGAACCATACGCCCCAATTAATGACCTTTTCATCTCTGATTTCCTTTGCAAAGCATAACAGCGGTATTACTATCGTTTCATTCCGGAACATATAGGCTTTTAAAGTACCGTTCTCCGTTTCAACAATGCCACAGTCTGCAAGATTGCATTTGCACAGCTTATCCATTAGTTTTTCTGCCTTGCCTACATCTATCTTTGTTTTGGCGGATATGAGCGACAGCGATACAGGTGTATTTTTTCGGCTGTACATATAGAAAATTATTTTTAAAATATCCTTGTTTCCGAACAGTGAAAACGTTTCTGCAAGCTCGTCAACATTTTCAAACATCTTTGCATATCCCTCATCAGGCTCAGGCATGATGAAAAAATATCTGTTATCCGTATCAAGCTTTGCATCTACTGTTCCCTCGTCAAAGCTCAGTCTTGAATAATAGTGGTAACCCTCTTTATTTTTCAGGCTGTCAAGCGCATTGAAACTGAAACTCTCTTTCACCGAGCCGAGCTTCGACAAGCCTATTGACATGGACCATAATATCTGAAAGGCTTTTTTAAATCCCTCCTGACGCTCAACAGACAATATTTCATCAAGTGCCATGTCCTCTATGTTCTGCATATTCTTACGCCCGAAAAGCATATCCGTTGTTACGCCGAGTGCGTCTGCTATATTCGGAAGAAGCTCTGCATCAGGTACTCCGCCCCTCTCCCACTTTGAAACTGCCTGCGTTGTCACTCCGACGATTCTGCCAAGCTCCTCCTGTGTTATGCCTTTCTTTATGCGAAATTTCTTTATATGTTCTCCTATCATCGACAAACACCGCCCTTCTGCATTATATTATAACACTTAATTTGTAAATGCTCAACATTTTTTATAAAATAATACTTGATTTTTTGTTGAATTGAAGTTAAAATATGTATGGAAATAGTGAAAAAAGGGTAAATTTCCCCCCACTATACATATCACAGATTGAAAACAGAGGAGTCATTTTCTATGAAAAAAAATTTTGCATTTCTTATCTGTACGGCTCTTGTATGTTCCATGAGCGGCTGTTCGGATTTCGGCTTTAATCCCACAGGACAATGGCAGTTTGTTTCCGACACGCTCTATGCCGACGGCACAGTTGCAGATATTGCACGTGCAGAAGATAATTCTGTTCTGTCAGACATGAAAATCATATTTGAAAAATCCGGTACAGGTCATCTTGATTCCGTCGGCGTAAAAGTAGATGATTTCACTTACTCCTATGATGACGAATCTATTACCATCACTTTTCTTGCCAATGACTATCACGGTGAGATAGTCGCCGAATTCAAAATATCCGATGACGGTCAAACCATTGTCCGAACCGAAAATTCAACCGAAAACAATATCTCCTACACGGAAGAATATCTCTACAAAAGAATATAACATCAAAAGCCGTCTGCATTTCCACAGACGGCTTTTTCTGACAGTAAAAAGAAGTCCCGCCGATGAAGCAGGACTTCCGGATAAATTACTGATTATTTTCAATGTACTTAACGAGGTCTTCCACTGTCTTGATGTTCTCGATTTCGTCATCAGGAACTTCTACTTCAAATTCATCTTCAATGGACATGAGAAGATCCACAACGTCAAGGGAATCTGCACCAAGGTCATTGATAATGGAAGTGTCGGGACCAATCTTTTCTTCTTCAACGTCAAACTGTTCTGCCAAAATCTTTTTTACTTTTTCGAGTACCATAGGTAAACTCCTCCTAAAAAATTTAAAATTAAAAATCGTGAAAGCACAATTCTTCTGTGGACAAAACGATATGTTTTGTGCTACAATGTTATAGGAGAACTGCCAACATTTACAACACGATCTTCTTCATACTTTCAATCTTATTAGTTATTTGCCACTTTGTCAATATAAAATTTCGATTTTTACCTATTGCATATATTTTTTTCAACAGTTCTTAATTTTTAATATGTTTTGCATAAACAAAAGGAGGCATTTTTTATGCAAAAAAGAAACTTTGCAGTGATAGGACACCCTATAGGACATACTATGTCACCTTTTATCCATAAGAGGCTTTTTGAGCTTGCCGGCGAAAAAGGTGATTATACTATTTTTGACGTATCGCCCCACGAACTGCCCGAAAAAATAACGGCTCTCAATGAACTCGGAGGATATAATATCACTATCCCCAATAAACAGGCAATTATCCCTTATCTTGACAGGCTCGATAAAAAAGCTGCTTTATACGGCTCTGTCAATACAGTGAAAAACGGCTCTGTCCGTGAGGGCTTTACAACCGATCCCGACGGATTTCTCAAAGCACTTGAAGCCGGTAATATCAGCTTCAGCGGAAATATTGCCATCATAGGCTGTGGCGGTGCGGCAAGGACTTTTCTCTATGAAGCCGCCCTTGCAGGCTGTCATATTACCCTGGCTGCCCGTGATGTAAATAAAGCTGATTTTCTTGCAAAAGAGGCTGTGCAAAAAATCCCCCATGCCGATATAAAAACCTGTCTTATATCCGATTTGAACGGAGATTTTGACCTGCTTGCCAATGCAACGCCCGTGGGAATGTATCCGCATATCGATAATATGCCCGTCAGTGAAAAGGCTCTTTCCAAGTGCAGAAATGTCTTTGACGCAATTTATAATCCCCTTGAAACCGTGCTGATTAAAAAAGCAAAGGCTAACGGCTCAAATGCAGTCGGAGGAATGTCAATGCTTGTCTGGCAGGCTGTCGCCGCCCATGAAATCTGGGACAACAGCGTTTATAATATCAGCGACATAAATCAGCTTATTCTTGACAGTGCCGCCGAAATGAAAAAAATCTTTTATTGAATGAGTAATTAGGAATGAGGAATTTCACTCCTGTTCGGAGAAAGGAAGTTTTGAATTATGAGAAGAAAAAATATTGTTTTATGCGGATTCATGGGAAGCGGAAAAAGTACCATCGGAAACCTGCTTTCAAAAAAAATGGGCATGGCTTTCATTGACCTTGACGCTTACATTGAAAAAAAAGAAAACAAGTCCGTTTCACAGATTTTTGAAGAAAGCGGTGAAGAATATTTCCGACAGCTTGAAAGAGATGCCGTGAAAGAACTTGCATATAAAAAAAGCATTATTCTTGCAACAGGCGGAGGAACTCTCACTTTCCAGCAAAATGTTGATACTCTCAAAAATGCCAATAATAAAATTATTCTGCTTGACCTGCCCGTTGAAGTCATTTCAAAGCGTTTGCAGGGCGATACAAAACGCCCTCTTTTGAACCGTCCCGACAAAGAAAAAGTTATGCGTGAACTGTATGAAAAGCGTCTGCCCCTTTACAGAAGTGCCGCTGATATAATCGTGAATGCCGCCAATTCGCCTATGCAGGTCTGCATGGAGATAATTTCAAACATTTAATATAACGCTTTAAAGTGATAAAATTTATCCTTGACAAATCGAATTTTTTGTATTATCATTCTTGCTGTAAATAATTTTTGTGAAGAAAGGAATTGTTACCGTGAAAACTTTGTCTGCACGATTTTTTAATAGCTTCCGCTCATGGTTCTTTACATGGGCAAGTCATTTGTGCAGTCATAAAATTGCGGTAATTCCTTGTTATATTCCTGTGTGTATTTAGATATATATACATACCGAATTTGTTTATCAGACGGAATCCGCAGAGGGTTCCGTCTTTTTATTTTATTAAAAAATTTTTGGAGGTCATTGAAATGATTATCGTACTCAAACCGAATGCCGAAAAGGAAAAAATTCTTCTGTTCAAAAATGCTCTTGAGGAAAACTTCAAAGTTACTATGAATACTTGGGTAGGCGTGGAATCTACCGTTCTGGGACTTATCGGAGATACTACTCACATTGATGAAGACTGGATTTATGCACAAGACGTTGTTGAAAATGTCAAGCGTGTGCAGGA
>DBXL01000074.1:19061-22153 GCA_002309275.1 Ruminococcaceae bacterium UBA1213
CAGAAAATCGGTGACGGCAATCTCTGCATAATGGCTGGTCCCTGCTCCGTTGAAACAGAGGAACAAATCAATTACGTTGCACAGAGAGTGAAAGAAGCAGGTGCAACTTTTTTAAGGGGCGGTGCATTCAAGCCCAGAACTTCTCCCTATTCCTTTCAGGGACTTAAATCAGAAGGTCTTGACCTGCTCAAAGGTGCAAGAAAAGTGACAGGCTTGCCTATTGTAACGGAAATTATGCGTGCATCTCACATAGATATGTTTGAAAGCGTGGATATTATACAGGTCGGTGCAAGGAATATGCAGAATTTTGAACTCCTCAAGGAACTCGGCAAAATCGACAAGCCGATTTTATTAAAAAGAGGTCTTTGCAGTACAATTGAAGAATGGCTGATGAGTGCGGAATACATCATGGCAGGCGGTAATAATAAAGTCATCTTGTGCGAGAGGGGTATCAGAACCTATGAAACCGCTACAAGAAATACACTTGATTTGTCGGCAGTACCCGTTATCAAGAAAAAATCACATCTGCCCGTGATAGTCGATCCGAGCCATGCAACAGGCAAATCTTCCCTTGTTGAGCAGATGTCATTGGCAGCGGTTGCGGCAGGGGCTGACGGCTTGATGATTGAAGTACACAACGACCCCAAACACGCTCTTTCAGACGGGGCACAATCCCTTACTCCTGAACAATTTGATACAGTTGCCAAAAAAGTTTTCGCCCTCAAAAAAGCCTACGACGAAATAATTAGCAATTAACAATTAGCAATGTGCAGTTTTAACCCGAAAGTTGTTGTGGTGGGTTGTGGTGGGTTATATATACCTTTCGCATAAAAAAATAAAAATCAAAAAATATATAAAAAGTACTGTACAACCCGCCACAACCCACCACAACAACCTGAAAGTTATAAATGTTAAATCGATTCAATATTTTGTGCAATCGGTTGCACAGTTTATATTTCCGTTCAAGAAAAATGTATAGTTGTGTATAGTTGTACATACCTTTCGTGTAAAAAATCAAATTTAAAAAAATATATAAAAAGTATGTAGAAACTATACACAACTATACATTGTGCGAATAAAGAATTATAAAATGTATTGTTGACGATACTTTCAAAATATTATATAATATCTTCAAATAAGTTAAAGAGGAGATTTATATAAATGAATGTAGTAGTTGTGGGATTGGGAATAATAGGCGGTTCTATGGCAAAGGCTGTTTCCGAATATACAGACTGCCATGTTATCGGCATTAACAGAAGTGATGAGGCTCTCCAGAAAGCTGTGGAGTGCGGTGCGATAGATGAAATCGGAACAGTGAATTCACTGAAAAAAGCCGATTTGATTATATTGGGGGTATATCCCGAAGTGGCAGTGGAATTTATCCGCAAAAATGCCGATAAAATTCCAAAAGACTGCATTGTCACGGATACTTCGGGCATTAAGTCAAAAATATGTCCTGCACTGTCCGAAATTGCCGAAAAATACGGCTTTACTTTCATAGGCTGTCACCCTATGGCTGGAAAAGAAAAAAATGGTTTTGATGTATCCGAAGCAACCCTTTTCAGAAATGCAAGCTGTATTATACTTCCATGCAATGCACCTCAGGAAAAAGTTGATTTTTTATCAGAATTTATGTTGAAGCTGGGCTTCGGCAGAGTTGTCTATACCACCCCCGAAGAACATGACAGAATGATTTCTTTTACATCTCAACTCCCCCATGTTATCGCCTGCTCCTATGTATTCAGCCCATGCTGTCCCAATCACAAGGGCTTTTCAGCAGGCAGTTACAGAGATGTTTCAAGAGTTGCCAATATTAACGGCGTTTTATGGTCAGAACTGTTTATTGAAAATAAAGAGCCTTTGCTGGCTGAAATAGATACATTTATCGGTAATATGACAGAAATAAGAAATGCCATCGAAAGAGGCGACAGGCAGGAATTAGCTGAACTTCTTAATAAAGGAAAAATCATAAAGGAGATGTTGGGAGAATGAAAACAGTTGAAGTCAAAACAGGCAGACCTTATAACATACTTATCGAACACGGCATTATTGACCATGCAGGCGAATATATACGACCTCTTACAAAGGCTATCAGAGCCGTTATTATAAGCGATACGAATGTTTCACCGATATATTCCCAGAGAGTGAAAAACTCCCTTGAAAATAACGGTTTTGAAACATCTGTATTTGTCTTTCAGGCTGGCGAAAGTTCAAAAAGGCTTTCCACTATCGAAAAGATGTACACACATCTTTTTGAGCATAACATCACAAGAACGGATATTATTATTGCACTGGGCGGGGGTGTCACAGGTGACATGGCAGGCTTTGCGGCAGCGACTTATTTAAGGGGTATCGATTTTGTGCAGATTCCGACAAGTCTGCTGGCACAGGTAGATTCCTCTGTCGGCGGAAAGACTGCTGTTGACCTCCCTACAGGTAAAAATTTAGTCGGTGCATTCTGGCAGCCCATTCTCGTTTTAATCGACTCCGATACACTTGACACCCTCCCTGAAAAGTTTTTCAAAGACGGCTTGGGCGAAGTTGTAAAATACGGCTGTATCAGGAGTGAAAGCCTTTTTGAAAGGCTTGAAAACGAAAATGCAAAAGATTTTATTGATGACATTATTTTTGAATGCGTTTCCATAAAGAGAGATGTCGTTGAACATGATGAGCGTGACACGGGCGAAAGGGCTATTTTGAATTTTGGTCACACGCTCGGTCATGCACTTGAAAAACTCAACAACTATGAAAATTTAACTCATGGTGAGGCAGTTTCGGCAGGCTCGGCTATTATTACACGCATTTCTGAAAATAACGGTCTTACCGCTAAAGGCACGGCTCAGCGTCTTGAAAATCTGCTGAAAAAGTATGAATTGCCGATAAATGCAGATTTTCCGCTGTCAGATATAATCTCTGCAACCCGTGGCGACAAGAAAAGTACAGGCACAAGTATTAAATTTGTTTTCCTGAAAGAAATCGGAAACTGCTTTGTTCAAAAAATAGATACAGCGGATTTCGGGGAATTTTTCGGAGTATGAGAATATAAAAGAGCGGAACAGAATTTCTGTTCCGCCTTTTGAATTGCATAATAA
>DBXL01000074.1:22182-34942 GCA_002309275.1 Ruminococcaceae bacterium UBA1213
CACATTGCACATTGCACATTGTTTTATCCGCCGAATTCTATCATTTTATTGATACACTTTACAGCCTTTTCAATAGTTTCGGGTGAAAGCTCTATTTCCTCACCGCCCTCGCCTTTACAGCAGTTAAGAACATCAATGAGAGTAGTTGACTTCATGTTCTCGCATACGAGCGACTTGGAAAGTAAATAAAATTTCTTGTCGGGACATTCATACTGCAAATGCTCGGCAATGCTGTTTTCTGTGCCTATGATAAATTCTTTTTTGTCAGACTTTTTCGCATAGTTCATAATACCCGCCGTTGAGCCGACATAATCCGCAAGCTCTGCCACTTCAGGTCTGCACTCGGGGTGTACAAGCAATTCTGCATTCGGGTGAAGTGCCTTTGCATTTTCAGCGTGCTTTCTCGTTACCGCTGCATGAACAGGACAGCCCCCCTGCAAAAGCTTGATATTTTTTTCAGGCAGGGACTTCGCCACAAATGCTCCCAAATTACAGTCGGGTATAAACAAAATATTCTTGTTTTCAATCTGCTTTACAATCTGAACGGCTGATGAAGATGTCACGCATACGTCACATACCGTCTTTAATTCAGCCGTTGTATTGATATATGCAACTACCGTGTAATCAGGATACATCTCTTTCATTTGAGAAATAATCTCCCTGTCAAACTGCTCCGCCATTGGACAAGCTGCTATTGAATTTGAAAGAATCACTTTCTTTTCCGGTGACAGCATTTTGACCGTTTCCGCCATGAAACGCACTCCACACATTAACACTGTTTTATTTGGGGCAGTCTTTGCCATTTTACTCAATGCATAGGAATCCCCCGTGAAGTCTGCCACTTCAATAATTTCCCTTGCCTGATAGCTGTGGGCAAGTATGCATATATCCTTCTCTTTTTTAAGACGAATTATTTCGTCCTGCACTTCTCTTATGTTCATATCTATCTTCCAATCTTTTTTAAAAAATTTGTCAAGTTTAAAGGGAAATTTGACAAGTATGCTTGACACGATTTATTATATGTGCTAAAATATCAAGCGTAGAAATCAATCTTCTTTTCTGAAAACGGATTTCGGAGCATTGCATATCGGACAAGACCACGTTTCAGGAAGCTCCTCAAACGGAATCAATGAATTTCTGTACTGATACTTGCATATCGTACAGGTGTATCTCTCAGGCAGTTCCTCATGTTCGGGAATATATGTAGGAGCATAAAGGGGTGATGTGCCTTTGATGACATTTCTGTAAAAGTCGTATGTCATAGGCTTGCCTTTTATCTTCTCACTTCCTGCAACAGGCTCTGCAATGAATATAGTGTGGGTGATGGTTTCAACCATGTTGACAACCCTGCACAAAAACCAACAGCATATATCTTCCTGTATCACAGGCTCGCCTTCTCTGAGTATTTTGTGCCTGACATTGTTGAGCTTATTGCCGTCACGCCCTGAATTGAATCCCAATGCACCTATCACCGCTCCAGACGTATTCTCTGAAAGCACGCTTACAGTAAACTGACCTGTCCTCTTTATGCACTCATTTGTATAATTGCTGTGGTTCACGCTTACTGCAACAGTCGTCGGGTACGATGACACCTGAACAACTGTATTTACAATACACGCTGTCGGTGAATGCTCGCCTTTTACGCCCAGTGCAAACATTCCATATGACAGTGATGTCAATAACTTGTCGTACATAAAATGTCTCCCTTCGTTTTTATCTGAGTATAATAATAACATATTCACAGCCACTTTACAAGGGAAATTTTGCATAAATTAAGAATGAGGAATTAGGAATGGGGAATTTTTTTATACCCGCTGTTTCATTCCTCACTCCTCATTATTAAAAAAGGCAGAGTAGCAAGCCATATAAAATAGATGCAACTGTACCATAGACAATGACAGGTCCTGCAATGACAAACATTTTTGCACCGAGTCCGCCTATATAGCCCTCGCTTTTGAACTCCATTGCCGGCGATACAACTGCATTGGCAAAGCCCGTAATAGGCACAAGCGTGCCTGCACCCGCAAACTTGGCTATATTATCATACCAGCTCAGTGCCGTGAATAACGCACTTAAAAATATAAGAGATATGCTTGTCAGGCATCGGGCATCTTTTATATCCATTCCCCAGACATATTGATATGTGTCTGTCAGAGCCTGTCCCACAATACATATAAATCCGCCTGTCACAAATGCACCTGTACAATTTTTCAAAGTCGTGCTTTTAGGCGATACCTTGTCAACCATGCCTGCATATTCGTTCTGTGATATATTCATAGAGAATTCCCCCCTTTATTTAGTCTGCCTGATTTTATCTGATACATTCATTATGCAGTGATGATTTTTTTAATAATAAATGGAGTGATGATTTTTGAAAGAAATTTATTTGGACAACAGTGCAACAACAAAAGTATGTCCGCAGGCTGTTGAAAAGATGATTGAAATAATGACGGAAAATTACGGCAATCCTTCTTCCCTGCACAGAAAGGGCTATGAAGCTCAAAAAGAACTGGAATCTGTGAGAAAGACTGTCGCAGACTTTCTTTCTGCCGAAAAAGAGGAAATATATTTTACATCAGGCGGTACAGAGGGAAACAATACTGCCGTATTCGGTACGGCTCATGCACTCAAAAGACGGGGAAACAGAATCGTTACCACTTCTACAGAACATTCCTCTGTCATAGAAAGTATGCAGAAGCTGGAAAAAGACGGCTTTGAAGTCATCTATATAAATTCCTTTGACGAGCTTGCCAATGCCATCACAAAAGATACCATACTGGTAAGCACAATGGCAGTAAACAATGAAACAGGCATTATCAATCCCATCGAGAGAGTGAAGAAAATCATTGAAAAGGCAAATTCCCCTGCCCTCTTCCATGTTGACGCTGTGCAGGCTTTCGGAAAAATCCCTCTTAAACCCAAAAAACTCGGCATAGATATATTAACTGCAAGTTCGCATAAAATACACGGTCCGAAGGGTGCAGGCATTCTGTATTTAAAAAAAGGGGCAAGAATACTTCCTCTGCATTACGGCGGTGAACAGGAAAAAAAATTAAGACCTGGTACAGAACCTCTTCCCACTATATGCGGAATGGGCGAGGCTGTCAGAAATCTGCCTGACATGAATGAAGAACTTGCATTCATGCGTGAATTGAATGCATACTGCCGTGAAAAACTCAAAGACATTCCCAATGTGCATATCAATTCAGATGAAAACTGCCTGCCGTATATCATCAATTTTTCCGTTGAGGGCATAAAGTCTGAAACCATGCTCCACTATCTTGAAGAAAGATATATCTATATATCAAGCGGTTCTGCATGTGCAAAGGGTAAAAAAAGCCATGTTCTCAAAGCAATGGGACTCAGTGACAGTCTTATCAATTCCGCTCTCAGAGTAAGCTTTTCAAGATACAACTCAAAAACAGATATTGATGAGCTTGTAAAAGCCGTTTCAAATGCAAACAATACTCTTGCAAAAATAAAGCAAACGTGATAAACTTCTTTTCAGATGTATTTTTTTAAGGAGATTTTCAAATGAAAGAAATTATACTTATAAAATTGGGTGAGATAGTCTTAAAGGGACTGAACAGAAGAAATTTTGAAGATGCACTGATGAAAAACCTCAAAAGACGGCTTGCAAAAATCGGTGAATTTCACGTTCAGATTGCACAGTCAACGATAAGTGTCGCACCCGTGCATGATGACACAGACATGGACGAAGTCGAAAACTGTGTTTCAAAAGTTTTTGGAATAGCGGCATTTTCAAGAGCCTGCGTGACTGAAAAAGATATGGATAAAATAAAAGAGGCGGCTGTTGAATACCTTGCGGATACCTTTGATACTCCCACAACTTTCAAAGTCGAGGCAAAGCGTTCTGACAAGAAATTCCCGTACAAATCCCCTGAGATATGCGAGGAAGTCGGCGGTTATCTTTCGGATAAATTCCCCAATATCTCCGTAGATGTGCATAACCCCGATGTCACAGTGACAGTGGAAATAAGGGATTTCGGTGCATATATAAGGGCAGGTCTGATAAGAGGGGCAGGCGGTATTCCCGTAGGTACAGGCGGAAAGGCTTGTGTGCTTATATCAGGCGGCATTGACAGCCCTGTTGCTTCCTACATGATGGCAAAAAGAGGTCTTGAACTCACGGCTGTACATTTTGCAAGCCCTCCTTATACAAGTATAAGAGCTGAAGAAAAAGTTGCTGAACTCCTTGAAAGAGTCGCAAAATACAGCGGCAGAATGAAAATGTTTACAGTGCCTTTCACTGAAATTCAGGAACAAATAAGGGAAAACTGCAAAGAAGACTATTTCACTATCATCATGCGTAGATTTATGATGGAAATTGCACAGGAGATTGCAAGAAAAAACGGCTGTCATGCACTCATCACAGGCGAAAGTCTTGGACAGGTCGCAAGCCAGACTTTAAAGGCAATTGCCTGTACAGATGATGCCTGCAATATGCCTGTATTCAGACCTCTCATTGGAATGGATAAAGAAGAAATTATATCCATTTCCAGAAAAATAGATACATTTGAAGTATCCATACAGCCCTATGAAGATTGCTGTACGGTATTTACCCCGAAGCACCCCAAAACCAATCCTGTACTTGCAGAAGTGATTGCAGAACAAAATAAACTTGACTGCAAGGGACTGATACAAAGAGCTGTTGAGGGCGTAAAACTGACAAACATTGAATGATTGGAGTGAATGGACATGAATGCTGAAATATACTTTCCAAGAGAGGGCAGGTCTTTTGGACAGACTTCCGAAAGCGGCTTTGATGAAACCGTCAAAAAACTCAATGACATCAACGTCAACATCATATACAAAACAGAAGTCAATCTCAATCAGAAAAGCATTTCCGAAGCTCTTAAAGTATCGGAATCAGGCGATGAAAAAATAGGTCTTATCATGATAGCAGACGTTCTTTCAGAGGACAGCAGTGAAAAAGCAAAAGAATTTTTTGAAAGTATGGGCATTCTCGGCAAAATACAGAGAATCGAAGCCGAATATATTGATCCCAATGATAACGATGCCTCAGGCGACCATTCTGCAAAAGCCTCTGCCAAGAAAAGCAGAAAGTCAAGAAAAAATAAAAATGCCGATACAGAACCTATCGACATCACCCAGAGTATTATCACCATTGAAAACCGCCCTATATACGCCTATGCAGTAGAATATAACAATAAACTGCTTGTCATTCTCCCCAAATTTGATGTGCTGAATATCAGTTTCAGTACGGAATTATACAGTGTTGCTACCGCTGTTGCCAGTCCAAGCTCAAAAGAAGCTTTTTGGAAAAGATTTATCCCCTGTGCAGGTGACAGACCTCTTGATGTCGTCAGAAAAATTATTCTTATTCTTGCAATATGCACTTTCCTTGTATCTTCCTATATACTCGTACAGATACTTGTAGTAGAGCCTGCTACCAATGATAAAATGACAGACGATATAAAAGAACTGCTCGTTTCCACCACGGAGGGCGAAAAAGATGACCACGGCACGCCTAAAAAAGAAGTTTCCAAACTCCCCACAGACGGCTCGGAAGGTGTCATATCAGACTTTTCACAGCTTCTGAAAGCTAATCCCGATACGGTAGGCTGGATTAACGTGCCCAACACTATCATAGATTTCGTTGTAGTAAAGCCACAGGACGGCGTGGACAGTGAATACTACCTGCACAGAGATTTCTATGGAAACTACTCAAAATACGGCACCGTATTCATGGATTACAGAAGCTCCCTTGATGCCAAAAATATGATTATTCACGGTCATCATATGCAGGACGGCAGAATGTTTGCCAACCTTGCCTACTATGTTGAGAGAGGACAGAACTACGGCATAAATTTCTATAAACAAACGCCTACTTTCACTTTCAACACTATCTATGAAAAAAGCAAATGGAAAATTGTCGCTTTCTTCAAAACCAATACCCTTGAATCTCAGGGCACTCCCTTTAACTATCTGAGAGGCGATTTTGTAAGCGATTATGATTTCCTTGACTTCGTGTATAATTTAAGAGTGCGTTCACTCGTCAACTGCCCCGTTGACCTCAATGAAAACGACACCATATTGACTTTATCAACGTGTGCTTATGACTTTGACGATTTCAGAATCGTAATAGTTGCCAGAAAAGTCCGTGACGGTGAAAGTCCTGATGTAGATGTGTCAAAGGCTGTTGAGAATCCCTCACCGCTTTATCCTGATGTATGGTATAATACCTACGGCGGTTCAAAGCCCAATGTCACCTCTTTCCAGAATGCCTATAACAACGGTGAAATATACTGGTATGACGGCGACAAACAATGGTCCTTGAATGATGACGAAGAATTGGAAAGAGTTCTGAACGAGGGTAAGAAAAATGCCGAAAATATGCTCCGGGCATTTGTCGAGGAAATAGACTATGCAGACGAGGAACAGGCTCAGGTAGATGAACTTGTTGAAAAATATATAGAGTCATTCAAGAATGCCGAAAGTGCGTCAGAAGTCAATACTCTCTATAATGAAGTCATCGCCGAGATAAAGAAAATAAAGACAAGAGAGCAGGTTGAAGCTGAAAACTCTGCCGAAGCGGAAAGAAGCCGTATCGAAGCCGAAAGACAGGCAAGCATACAGGCTCAGAATAAACTGAAAGCCAAAAGGCAGTCCGCTGTAACAGAAATCAGAAGTTCTATTGCAGGAAATGAGTACCGTATCAAGCAGGCTGATGAAGTCACTAAAATGATGGAGATATATGCAAAACAAATAAGTGATGCAACCAGTATTGACGAGATTGAGGACCTGAAAAAGAAGTGCATAGAGGAGCTTGCAAAAATAAAGACTGCCGAAGAAATGGACGAGGAAGAAAGCAAGGCTGCGGAAGAAGCTTCCAAGAAAGCTGCCGAAGAAGCATCGAAAAAGGCTGCCGAAGAATCCAGACAGGCGGAGGAAGCAAGAAAGGCTGCCGAAAAAGCTGCCAAAGAGCTTGCCAATGCAAGAAATGAGGCTATTGAGGAAATAGAATCCTATGTCAATCCCGATGACTATCCCGCAGCAGTAAAAGGAAAAATTCAGGCTATCATAGGCAGTGCAAAATCAACTATCACAGACGAAACGATCCTTACAACAGTCAGTGCAGTTGAAAACATGGTTACACGCACCAAACAACAGATCGATGAATGCATAGAGGAAATTTCAGAACCCTCACCTGCCGAATCGTCTGATGAAAGCAGCGAAGAGGTATCCGAAACAGAAAGCCCTAGTCCCGAAGATGAATGAATTGAAAAAAGCGGTATGCCAAACGGCATATCGCTTTTTTTATTATTCGCATATTATTAATTCATCTGCATACGGCAGCTCCCTTACATAGTCACAGAAAGTATGCCATTCATCAAGCTTATGATTTTTTCTTGCATGATATATGTTGACAAGGTTTTCATAGTTCATTGTACACGTTCTCATTTGATTATAGCTTGACGGCAAAAGCTGTATTATATCATACCATATCTGTTTATCCTTGGTTTCAAGGAACTCCAATCTCAGCTTTTCAAGATATTCCACTATCCCCTGCATGAATTCCGCTGTGTTTTTATCCATCTTATCCGTACTGAAATGCGATATGTCAAACGGTGCTGACGTAATTTTATGCATGGTACTCGTTGAATTTGCCACTGTCCCCACTTTATAGGTGTCAAATTCCTTCCACCAATACATCGGGGCAGTTATATCCATTGTTACAAATATCTGACGCATGAATTTTCTGTGGTCATTTCCTGCCTTTCTCAGACGTACCGCAAGCGACAAGTCATTCTCTCCCAAAATATACTCCCCGTTTTCATTGAAATAACTGTCACTTTTTGCCCAGCTGTTCATGGGATTCCTTGCACCCCTTATGGCATTTTTCAAATTCATTACTTCTATCTCTTTTATCTCAAGCATATCTTTTCTCCTTTAATCTTCTGACACTTACTGTTTTTTCTTCTGGAATGTATAACAGAAATGCGTAATAGTCTTATCAGGCAGAAATCTCTTTGCCAATTTCAGACACTTCATTTTTACAGACGGAATAATATATAATTTCCCCTGTAAAAGTCCATCTACTGCTTCCTGTGCAACCGTATTGCTGTCAAGCGGTTCCGATGCAAAACTGACGTGTGCTACACTATTGAACTCCGTGTCAACAGGTCCCGGACACAATGCACTTATCTTTACATTGGAATTTTCCCTTTTCAGTTCCTCATATATCGCACCCGTTAAACTCACAACATAATTTTTTGTCGCATAGTACGTCGCCATTAAAGGTCCTGAAAAAAATCCCGCTATTGACGCAACATTCAATATATATCCCTTGTTTTTTCTCCTGAAATCACGCAAAAACAGCTTTGTCAGTATATGAACCGCTTTTATATTGGTGTCTATCATCTGCAGTTCCCTGTCAAGAGAAATTTCCGTGAATTCTCCGCACAGTCCGAATCCTGCACAGTTCACAAGCATTTCTATATCGGAATCCTTGAAAACCTCATACAGCTTTCTGCATTCCTCTTCATGCGACACATCACAACGTACACATTTTGCATTTTTTCCAAGCTCCTTTTTAAGTTCCATGAGCCTGTCGGCACGCCTTGCAACAAGTATCACTTGCCAGCCTCTGCTGGAAAGCAGTCTTGCAATATCTTTGCCAATGCCCGAACTTGCACCTGTTATCAATGCCTTTCGCATAGCTTTTCCTCATTTCAATTATAATTTTCATGGTAATACCCGTCAGCATCAAAGTATCCCTCATAATAACCGTAATCATAGTTATAATAATCATCTGCATAGAAATTTCCGTAGTCGTCATAGTATCCGCCTGAATAATAATTTCCGTATGCGTCTGTGAAGCTTCCACGATAATAATGGTCATCGCTTTCATAATAATCCCTGCTGTAACGGTGCGATGTACAGCCGCCATAACTCATTCTGTCAATCACTGAACATGATGCAGCAGACATCATCACTGCCGCCGATAAAACAACTGCCAAAAATACTCTCGACTTCTTCATAAAAAACACCTCATATATTATAAACTTTCCTTGCATTGCCACAAGTTGCTTTCAGAACTTCCTCAACGGAAATATTTTTTATCTCTGCAATTTTTTCGGCAACATACTGTATCATTCCTGAATGATTACGCTTTCCCCTGAAAGGCACAGGCGATAAATACGGACAGTCTGTTTCAAGAACGATTCTTTCAAGCGGTATATCCCTCACCACTTCAACAGATTTTCTCGCATTCTTGAATGTGACAACTCCCCCTACACCTATATACATTCCAAGCTTTATAATCTCTCTTGCCATCTCCACACTTCCCGAAAAACTGTGCAGAATACCTTTGGGCTTGTATTTCCTGAGATATTCAAGTACATCTCCATGTGCTTCCCTGTCGTGTATGTTCACGGGCATATTCAGTTTATTTGCCAATAGCAACTGTTTTTCAAATATGTCTTTCTGGGGTTCTTTGGGAATGTCCCAATAATAATCAAGCCCTATCTCCCCTATCGCCACAACTTTCTGATGACCTGCAAGCCGTTCTATTTCTTCCAGTTCGGCAAGGCTGTTTTCTGTGATATTTTCGGGGTGTATGCCTACTGCACAATACATATTTTCATATCCTTCCGCAAGAGAAATGCTGTATTCCGACAGCTTTAAATTCGTTCCTTGATTTACTATATATCCCACACTCTCTGAAAAAAGCTTTTCCAAAAGTTCCTCCCTGTCATCATCGAAAGCTTTATCATCATAGTGGGCATGGGTGTCAAATATCATCTTCATAAAATCTCCCTTTTACATACTCTGAAACATCATCAAAAGCGGATAACCAAATATCAGTATAATAAATACTGCCAATACCAGTGCACTTATCCACTCGCCTGCACTACGTTTCGGATAATCATCTCTTGTTGCAGGAACTGCTTCATATCCACTCGGATTTACAAGCAAATTTATCTCATTTCCCCAAGTCTGTCCCCTTTCAAAATCGTTTACGGTTCTTATCTCATAACGGTTATTGACATATACTTCATACTTCGGAGCATACACGCTGTATCGACGATGTTTGCCACTGCGACGACGTCTTTCATATCCCACAAGACGACCTTTTACCTGAGTATTGCAGACTCTCAAATCATGCCTTCTGTCTATCCATGAACCCAACATTGCTGAACCGGCTATTGTAATAAATCCTGTGACAAAAATTCCTACTATCAACATCGTTAAACTATCTCCATTCCAACCAATCGCCGATGAAAGAATGGCTAAAACCAGCATGGACAAAAACATCACTGCGAACGCTATAAGTAAAATTTTAGACGACAGCGACATTTTATTGGGCAATGGTACCTCAATCGCATTATTGCTGTAATTTTGATTTTGCTGTACGGGCTGATTGCGACGATTATTCAAGCTGCCGAAATCAGTCTGCCACACGGACTGATTATTATTGAAGTGATTCTGTTGTATAGGCTGACTGTAATTATTGAAGTTATTAAAATTATTCTGCGGCGGCTGATTGTAATTATTGAAATTATTATAATTATTTTGCTGCGGCTGACTGTAATTATTGAAATTATTATAACTGTTCTGCTGCGGCTGACTATTGAATGTATTGCTGTTCTGATATGTATTGACAGACTGATAACCTGATGTATAGGAATTATAATCATTCTCCGATACATACGAATTATACATACTTGGTGATGAATTATTCTGATTTTGGGTGTTGTTCGAGGTGAAATCAAACTCATTTGCATTATGCACCGGTTCGGAATTTGTATTTCTGCGTTTGTTATAGACATAATTACTCACTGACTGCCTCTTATCGCTCATATAAAAACCTCCTTTTCCATTCACTCTGCTGTTATTATTTCATATCCGTCAGGGTTGGCAAGCAAATCAATTTCTTCGGCAAAATCCTTGTTTGCCCTGAAGTCGTCAAGCGTGCGTATTTCATAGCGGTTGTTGATGAATATCTCATACTTCGGTGCATACAGCGTAACAGAAGAATGATTCTTTCTATATCCCTTACCTTTCTCATATCCCACAAGGCGACCTCTTACACGTATCTTGCAAACTTTTAAATTTTGTTTCCTGTCTATGCGTGAGCCGAAAATCATTGAAAGAACTGCTGTAAAAATCCCTGCAAGGAATATCAGCACAGCAACAGTTACCATACTTTCGTCTTTCCAGTCGAATACCGCTGCCAAAATACACAAGGCTATCACCAGCACAAATGTTACAAGAATAGACATAATTGTAATGATATTTGACAGTGTTGCGTCTTTCGGAAAGGGTATCTCTATCGCATCATGCTTAGATAAACTATCATCATTTCCGTTATTTTCGGGAGTTTTATTCCTGCTTTTTTTATAGACATAATTGTTTACAGACTGCTTGCTATTTTCCATATAATCCCACCATTTCACAATACTCTCTTTACAAAATACGGCATCATTATAGACAATGTGACAAACCAAAAAATTGCAATAAGTAATATATTTGTCCTGCCTGAACGGCTGATTCTTCCGTCAGCAGGCATTATCTCATATCCATCGGGATTTACAAGCAAATCCATTTTTACGCAAAAATCTAAATTTCTTGTAAAATCGTCAAGCGTGCGTATCTCATAATGACCGTTTATGAACATCTTATATTTCGGTGCGTATATATTATAAGTTCCTGACCTTGAACTGCGTATGCGTGTTTCATAGCCTTCCAATATCCCCTCTGTACGAACTGTGCAGACCTTTTTTAAAAAATGCCTGTCAATAAAAGGCGATACTATCGCCACTATCGAAAACATTAACAACCCTAATATACCGCCCCAAAATGCCAAATCATTGTAATCATCTTCAAGAAATACTTTTACACAAACCAAAAATAAAAAAAACAAAACTACCGCTACTCCCATTATTATATTGGATACCTTCGGCTTTTTGGGGAGATGTACTTCCATTACAGGTCCATAGTCCCTGCTTTTGAAAGGATTCAAATAAGTATCTTCCAAATTTTCGTTTTTTTCTTCATAAGTATCTGAATAGAAAAAGTCATTTTGAGTATCTGTTTTTTTCTTGGTAAAGTCAAAATCATTGTTATTCATTCCAATTCACCTCTGCCTTACCTATTCACTCCGCCATTTCCGCCTCTTATTATCTCATAGCCGTCCGGATTGGCAAGGAGATTCAACTGCTGACTGAAATTCTGATTTTTTGTAAAATTGTTAAGTGTGCGTATCTCATAGCGGTTATTGATGAATATTTCATATTTCGGTGCATAGACCGGATAGGAAGTGCTTCGGCGATGTTTATGATGAATATATCTCATCTGGGTTTCATACCCCACAAGGCGACCTGTTACAGCAACCGTACAAACCTTTTTGAGCCGTACTTCTTCCACGATAATGCTCACAATAATTCCTGCTATCATTCCGATAAATGAACAGCCAAAGAGTATCGGCACAAGTATGTTTCCCAAAAAGGAATGTCTTGTTCCGGTAACATCTGCCAGCAGCATCGCCACTAATGCCAGTACAAATGGTATTACAAAACATAAAAACCCTACCATTTCAGACTTCTTCAGTTTTTTTGACAACGGCACTTCTACAGCATGATGTCCCCCCGCATAACTCCGCGTCATCGGATCATCATACCCTTGATATGTCGGCATGAAATTCTGTGGCGGCTGATTGTAATTATTGAAATTGTTCTGTGGCGGCTGACTGTAACTGTTGAAACTATTCTGC
>DBXL01000074.1:35011-36727 GCA_002309275.1 Ruminococcaceae bacterium UBA1213
TTGTAATTATTGGAATTATTTCCATTCTGTGCAGGCGTGGATTCTCTGTTTCTTCGCCTGCTGTACGAATAATTATTAATCGACTGCCTGTTATGATTATTATTCATTCACAAAACCTCACTTTCATTTTCTTTACCCGTTTCAAACATACCTTCTCTGTATCAATTATATATCTGTTTCGCCTGTTTTGCAATAATGTAACATATTTGTAACTTCTTTTACGAATTGTAAGATTTCTGCAATTTGCACATACATTTGTCTTATTTTTTCTTTTTTCGACATAATAAGCCCCTTCTTTAAGCCCTTTTTATACTTTTTAAAAATATTATATTGTGCATTATATACAAAATCTTCTGTTTATTTTATTTGACATCGGCAAGGATTTGTTTTATAATATCGTTGTCGGTTTGAATTTGATTACAAAACTATTACACTTTTTACAAGGAGTTAATTACAATGGATAATAAAAAAATTTCAGGTCTTAAAAAAGCAGTTTCTGTTGCACTGATGGGGGCTGTATGCCTTACGGCTGCTACTGCTGTTGCAATGACTTCAAAAACCGTGAAAATTACCGATGGAGAAAAAACTGTTACTATCAATACCATGAGTTCCGATACAGAATCTATCCTTGAAAGAACAGGCGTTACCCTTGGCGAAAATGATAAGCTTGTCCGCACGGAAAGCAGTGAAAACAGCGTTAATATATCTGTAATGCGTGCATTCAGCGTTGATGTCGTTGACGGCAAAACTAAAAAAACTCTTACTTTCAATGAAGGCACTGTTGCTGATGCGATAAAAGCTGCCGGTCTTACTCTCAGTAAAAATGACTCCGTTTCATTCTCTCAGAATACACAGCTTGAACCTGACATGGAGATAACTATTGCAAGATTCTACACTGTCAACATCAATCTCAGAGGCGAAAAACTTTCCAAAGAAGTTCCTGCCGGCACTGTTGCTGATGCACTTGCTTATCTTGATATAAAGCTTGATAAAAGTGATGCCGTCAACGTTGACATGAAAACGGAAGTTTCTGAAAATATGAATATCAAAATTGACAGTATCATCTATAAGGAAGTTGAAAAAACAGAAAAAGTCGCTTACAATACAATATATAAAGATACAGACGATATGTATGTGGGTGAAAGTGCGGTTGAAACAGAAGGCATTGACGGTGAACGTACTATCGTTATCAAGGAAAAATATATCAACGGTAAACTCGAATCTTCAAAAGAAAGCAAAAACGAGATAACAAAACAACCGATTGATGAAGTTATCCTCAATGGCACTAAGGAAATGAAAGAATATGTAAGTCAGGTTTATACCAATTCAGGCTCCATATCTACCGATGAATCTGATAACATTCTTACAGACGTAAACGGTAATCAGGTACACTATACAAGAGTTCTTACAGGCTCAGCTACAGCCTATTATGCTTATGAAGGCTCTCTCACAGCTACAGGCAGACTCGCACGCTATGGCGTTGTTGCAGTTGATCCTGATATTATCCCCTACGGCTCAATCATGTATATCGTATCAAATGACGGCGAAGTTGTTTACGGCTATGCCGTTGCAGGCGATACAGGCGGAGCTTTGTGGGCAGGCACTGCAATAGTTGACCTTTACTATAATACATATGATGAGTGCTGTCAGTTCGGCAGACGTGATGTTACAATCTACGTTCTTGACGGCGTTTCAGAAGATATTACATACTGAAAT
>DBXL01000074.1:36783-37586 GCA_002309275.1 Ruminococcaceae bacterium UBA1213
CAAGTTTATTTAAAAACGGAAAACACAAAAGAAGTATTCAACATACACGCTACCGAACACGAAGAAACAATGATGGGAATGAGTCCGCATTTTCTGGTAATCGGAAGAAAATAAAACAACAAGTCCGACAGGTTTGTCTTTCCTGTCGGATTTTAAAATGCCAAAAAAAATTCGTGTCCCGCTTTGCAACAGGACACGACCAGTGATCCATCGGGGATTCGAACCCCGGACACCTTGATTAAAAGTCAAGTGTCCCTGTTTTTGAAGAAACGAAACATTTTTTGTGAATTAAACTCCAACAATTTAGTTGAGCGTAACCCCTCGCACATATTCTTTTTCTACATTGTATCATATTATTGGCTTTTTGTACATCATTCATTTTCGTGAGAAATTCGCCAATACTTTTTGATGTAGATTTCATATTTCTCAACTGACACAACAACCTTTTCGTTTTCGAGATGTGTGTAAATTGCTAAGGTTGTGCTTATATGAGAATGCCCTAAAAGTTTTTGTGCTGTAAGCGGATCAACACCAGAAGTGTATAACAGAGTAGCAAAAGTATGACGGAAATAATGAGGTGTTATTCTGTCAACTTTCTTTTTTATCCCTTTCGGATCGTACTTGCTCTTTCCTGCCTGTACAAAAGAAGCGTAAAGATGGCTCAAATTATTGTTGTACGAGTCCCAAAGTTTCCTCCACGATGACGGTGTGTGCATACTTCCATCGGTCTGAGAACAAATAAACGAAGTCGGAGAAATGTCCCTATACTTTTTAAGTTCTTCCATTACATTCGGCGGTATCGG
>DBXL01000074.1:37686-38230 GCA_002309275.1 Ruminococcaceae bacterium UBA1213
TTCCATTCCAAAGGAATAAGCTCCCCTGCCCTTAAACCGCAAAATGTCATTATAATTGCAGGAAGTCTGCCTCTGTGTTCTGTATTGATTACCCATTCGATTTCCTTTGCAGTCAATGCTCTACGGGTTTCTTTAGGTGCGGTTGTCGGCAATTTTGTTTTTCTGGCAGGGTTTTTCGTATATCCGTCTGTGTTCTCAACAACATAATCAAAGATACTTCTTGCAGTATTCCTGAGATCACGAAGTGTTTTTTTAGCTGTGGGCTTTTTTATGTACGGGTTGCAGGTGGCTATTTCACCAATCACATAGTCAACATCATACGGCTTGATTTCTGTTACGGCAATATCTCCCAAATAATCCGTTAAGTATCCCACTTGACTTTGGATTGCAATGCTGTAATCTCTTGACAAGCCGATACATTTGTACTTAAACCAACGATCCGCCCACAATCCAAAAGAAGCGTTTTCATCATATCTGACCATATTTCCAATCTCCTTAATTGAATTTACTTATGTAAGTTTTCTTACGAGATTGTATTTTACAC
>DBXL01000150.1:0-1667 GCA_002309275.1 Ruminococcaceae bacterium UBA1213
TATGCCGAAAAAATGGGCAACTGTAAAGTTGAACTTCTTGGCGGTGACCATCAGATTTATCAGCAAAGACCTGCAGAATGTGCAAAGATATTAAAGAGTTTCGTTGACGGGCTTAAATGAGGAACAATATGAATATAACAGATAAAAATATTGACGGCGGAAAGGCTTTTGACTGGGGCAGAACTTCTGCAGATTATGCAAAATTCCGTGATATTTACCCGCAGGAATTTTATGACAGAATCATCAGCCGTAAACTTTGTATAAACGGTCAGAATGTGCTTGATGTGGGTACGGGGACAGGCGTTATTCCAAGAAATATGTATCAGTACGGTGCAAAGTGGACAGGAACAGATATTTCTGAAAATCAGATTGCACAGGCTGAAATTCTGTCAAAGGGAATGCATATTGATTATTATGTAACCTCAACGGAAAATATCAGTTTTCCTGATAATTCTTTTGATGTAATTACAGCCTGTCAGTGTTTCTGGTATTTCAGGCATGAGCAGGTTATGCCGAAATTTTACCGTATGCTTAAATCAGACGGAAGAATTCTTGTTTTATATATGGCATGGCTGCCTTTTGAAGATAAGATTGCCAATGCAAGCGAAAAACTTGTTTTAAAATACAATCCCAAATGGAGCGGTGCAGGAGAGGTTGTTCACCCGATAATAATTCCCGAATGCTATAAAGAGAAATTTGAGCTTGTTTATCATGGGGAATTTCCTTTAAAAGTACATTTTACGGCAGAAAGCTGGCATGGCAGAATGAAAGCGTGCCGAGGTGTAGGTGCGTCGCTTTCCGAAAAGGAAATTAATGCATGGGAACAGGAACATTTAAAGCTGTTGTCGGAGATTGCTCCGAAAGAATTTGATATTCAGCATTATGGTGCGATTGCTGAATTGAAAAAGAAGTGAAAAGGGGAGAAGAATATGAAACTGACACTTGAAACGCAAAGACTGATTTTAAGACCGTTTTGTGAAGAAGATGCGGAAGATATGTTTTACGGGTGGGCAAGTGATGAAGAAGTCACAAAATATCTCACATGGAACACGCATGAAAATATAGAAACCACAAAATATGTCCTTGATTTGTGGATAAAGGAATATGAACAGCCCGAAAGGCTGAATTTTGCCATTGTTCTGAAAAGTGAAAATAAGCTGATAGGCGGGATAGATGTAGTGGGATATGATAACGGAATACCCGTGATAGGCTATAATCTTGCTAAAAAGTATTGGAATAAAGGCTATATGACAGAGGCTTGCAGGTGTGTATTGAATTACTTGTTTTCACAGGGACATGAAGAAGTCAAGATTGACGCATTTGTTGAAAATATCGGCTCTAACAGAGTTATTCAGAAATGCGGAGGTATTCTTGTAAAGACAGAGGAAGAATTTTTTCCGTTGAAGAATCAAACCGCTCTTGTAAACAGATATGTTATCAAAAAATAGAAAAAACGGGGCTGTTTTGTATGGCAGTTCCGTTTTTTTGTCAAATGGTATGGAAATTTGTCTGATTGTGTGATATAATCAAAATCGGCGGGGTGTTTTGTAATGGAAAAAGTTGTAAAGGCTTTCAATGAGTTAAGTTTGGAAGAATTGGTTGAGATATATCAATTAAGGGTAGCAGTATTTGTGGTGGAGCAAAAGTGTCCGTATCAGGAGATAGAC
>DBXL01000150.1:1720-2150 GCA_002309275.1 Ruminococcaceae bacterium UBA1213
TGCAGAGTGATACCGCAGGGAGTGCTGTCGGAAAACGTGCATATCGGGCGTGTAATATCCATAAAACGCCGTTGCGGACTTGGCACACAGCTTTTAAATGCAGGAATAGAGTATGCAAAAGATGTTTTCAAGGCGGAAAAGATATTTGTCGAAGCACAGGTATATGCAAGGAAATTATATGAAAAATGCGGATTTGTGCAGGTATCGGAGGAATTTTTGGAAGACGGCATACCGCATATCAATATGGAATTATGTGTAAAATGAGGAAGTCGGAAATGAAAAATTTTATTTCATATAAAGATTTTTTGGATATATTTGAACATGATGATGTATTTTCAATAGATGAAACATACTTTTATTTTGATGATGAAACGGATAAAGGACACTACATAGGTTGTTTGAGAGAGTATGAGAAACCTTATTGGGCAGG
>DBXL01000150.1:2223-2524 GCA_002309275.1 Ruminococcaceae bacterium UBA1213
GTTCTCTGAAAGACAGATGGGATAATGTCGTAATTGAAATGATAGGCGGAATCTGCACAGAGGATTGGCTTGAAATATATAAAAATCACTTTATAAAAAATAATATGGGAGAGTTGAAAATGAAAAAGTATGATTACATCACATTAAGGGAAAGACCTGAATTAAGAGAAAAATCTGCCAAATGGTTCAGCAGTAAATGGGGAGTGCCCGAAGAAGCGTATCTTGAGTGTATGGACGCATATTTAAGCGGTGAAACGGAATACGGCTGGTATATGTGCCTTGACGGAGATAAAATTATAGG
>DBXL01000115.1 GCA_002309275.1 Ruminococcaceae bacterium UBA1213
TCGCAACTCACACGCCCCATAGGGGACGAAACAACGGTCATAGTCTCTGTCACACGCATACCCAAAGTCGCAACTCACACGCCCCATAGGGGACGAAAAAACGAACAATACTCCTTTTCGGGAATATTGTCCGTTTTATTTTTTGAAAATATATTGACAAAAAATGATATTATAGTATAATAAAACTGTATATTCTGTCAAAAATGAGGTGATTTTATTTGAATATAACGGTCAAAGAGGTTGTGGAGCATATTCTTGCAAAAGTTTCTCACGGTATCGGCATAGATATTCCCTGCCCTTCCGCAGAAGGTGAAATGAAAATGCTCTGTTCGCTTGCCGAAAAAGCCGCAGGCGGTGAGTTCATCGGCGGAAAAAACAGGGGACTTTCTTCGATTTTTGATATGCTGAACTTAAAAGACGGTGAAAAGCCTGTCGGAAATATTCTGCGTTATGACGAAAGCAAGAGAATTTTCACTTGCCATGATAAATATGAAAATCAAACACAAACTATAGATACAGCCGCAGCTCAGGCGGATTTTGAAAATATACGGAACACGGAACAATGGTTTGAAGCACTTCAGAAATATGCGTCGGATCTTCCCTGTACGGAGAGCAGTGAACTATCCGTTTACGGCTATACAAAACTTGCTTGTGCATTCGGCAGTGCAACGGCTGTTTACTGCAGTGAAAACGGTTTTTCCGATGACATCGAAAGTAAAAATACTTTTGTTCTCTACACAGCAGATTTTTCGGGCATACAAAATTTTATTTATACAATAATCAATGAAGACGCATTGAAAATGCTCCGTGCAAAATCTTTTTTTATTGAAATAGTCATGGCTCAGCTTACGGCTGAAATTACGGATATGTTCGGACTGATGAGTGCAAATGTACTCTATAGCGGCGGCGGTCACTGCTATATGCTTTTGCCGAATGTAAAGGAGTGCAGGGATAAACTTGAAAAACTGCATAAGAATATGAATCAATGGAGTATGGAGCATTTCGGAAACAGTCTTTCGGTTGTCTGGGATATTCGTGAATGTTCCGTGAATGATTTCCTGAATAAGCCTGACGGAGCTTATGCAGGGCTTTTCAGTGGTTTGTCGGGGCAGATGGCAAAGAAAAAAATGCACAAATACTCTTTTGATGAAATTGTTTTCATGAATGAAAGCGGTGCAGATATTGACGGCAAAAGAGAATGTAAAATCTGCGGTGCATCTTCAAAGCACGTCAGTAAAGATGAGAATGAATGTGAGTGGTGCAATGCTTTCAAAAAGATGTCAAAGGTCATTACAAACAGAAATGAATGTTTTGCCGTGCTGAAAGATGAAACAGGCGGGGCTGTACCGTTTTTCTCATACAGTGACAAGGCATATTTTTATTTCGGGGAAAGCGAAATAATACAGGCACAAATGGAAAATAACAATGTCATGCGTGTATTCTGCAAAAATGAATATCCGTCCGACTTTATTGAAAAATACAGTAAAAGTTATGTGATTGACGTATGCGATTATGCTTATGACAATATGCTTGAAAATCTTTCGGAAAGTTCGGAAGGCGTGAAACGTCTGGGAGTGCTGAGAATGGACGTTGATAATCTGGGAAGTACCTTTATTTCAGGTTTTGGCAAAAAATATGTCAATATCGGCAGAACGGCTGCCCTTTCCGCACAGCTTACGGGATTTTTCAAAAATAACCTGACATATCTGCTGGAAAGTAAAGATTACAAAATCAATGTGCTGTATTCGGGCGGTGATGATGTTTTTCTTGTAGGCTCGTGGAATGATGTCATATCGGCAGGTATGGAAATTATCAGGGAATTCAAACAGCTGACAGGCGGAAAACTCTCTGTTTCAGGCGGTATCGGTATATATGACCATAAATATCCCGTTGCGAGATTTGCGGCGGAAACGGAAGAACTTGAAGCCTGCTCAAAGAATAATACATATAAAGACGGTGAAAAAGAAAAATGCAAGAACTCCGTAACGCTGTTTTACGCCGATAAACAAAAAAGTCAGACATACAACTGGCAGGAATTTGAAGAAAAAGTCATGAATGAAAAGCTGTCATTCCTGTCATCATTCATTAAAGGCGACAACGGAAAAGGAAACAGCTTTTTATATAAACTTCTGGAATATCTGCGGGGAATTGCCCGGTGCAAAGATAAAATCAATATTGCCCGTGCAGCCTATCTTCTGGGAAGAATGTGTTCCGGAATCGACGGAAACCAACAGAAACAGATTTTTTCAAAAACCGTATTCGGCTGGATATATTCGGGCTCGGAAAACGACATAAAACAACTGATAACAGCCATCAGCATATTTGTATATCAGGAGAGGAGTGCCAAATAAAAATGAATTATTATCAGAATAAACAGTCAAACACAGGCTATCAGAATAAAAATGCGGTCAGTTTACAGGAACTGCTCAGAATGCCGGATAACAAGTTTATCACCGAAGAAAATTATGTAGATAAGGCAATGAGCTGCTTTAATGACATGAAAGCAGCTATTACTTCATCAAAGCTCCGTTCCCTGTACAGTATGCTCTGCGATATTGTCACCAATGAATCAGACAATCACAGTGACAAAATCGGCTGTCTGCCTGCTTTGAAGCGTTTGCGTGTGCACATGATATATGATATGGGACGTGATACCAAAGTCAAGGAATTTGTCGAGAAAACATATCTTGTCGCATATCTCAAGAGAGTGGAGGAAACCCAGAGCCGTAATGATTTCAACTTGTACTGCAAATATTTTGAAGCACTCGTTGCATTTCATCGCTATCTGAATCCGACAGAAAAATAAAGGAGGAATATCCTATGGAACTCAAAAGAAAAATCATTATAAAAACCGATATGAAAGTGTTGACAGGATTGCATATAGGCGGCTCAACCGCTTATTCCGCCATAGGAACAGTAGATTCTCCCGTGATTCGTTCTGCCAATGGCAGACCTATCGTGCCGGGAAGTTCACTGAAAGGAAAACTTCGTACACTGCTGGCAGCTGTCAAAGATACTCCGTATGAATATGAAAACGGTGATAATGAAGTTATACAAAGACTTTTCGGTTCGGGTGCAGGTCAAAATGAAAATATTATCCCGACAAGACTTCAGTTTGCAGACGCATATGTCAAAAATTTCAAAGGCGATTTAAGTTCACTTACAGAAGTGAAATTTGAAAATACCATCGACAGAGGAAACTGTGTTGCCAATCCCCGTCAGATTGAAAGAGTTGTTCCCGGAGTCGTATTTGAAACGGTCATTGTCTATAACGAACTTGTTTCCGAAGAAACAGAAAAAGATTTGCAGACGCTTGCAGAGGGAATGAAACTGTTACAGTATGATTATCTCGGCGGACACGGCACAAGAGGTTACGGCAGAATCAGCTTTGAAAATATCACCGTCAGGATTTTCAACGGAGATGACAAAGACCAAAATATTCTGGAAAGCTATTTTGATGAGGTGAAAAATAGTGAACTACTGCATTTATAAGCTGAATTTTACTTCACCCCTGCACTGCGGTCGTGGTGACGGTGCGGTTTCCCTGACAAATACCGCTATGACTTTGCGTGCAGATACCATATTTTCTGCCCTGTGCAATGAACTTGCCTGTATGTCCGATAAAAAAGAAATCAAGGAATTTATCTCCTTGTGTCAGGATAAAAAGCTGCTTTTTTCCGATACATTCCCTTTCCATGGAGATGATTTTTATTTGCCTGTTCCTGTGTTTCCTTTGGCTGACAGAGTGGAATTCGATGTAAAAAACCGCAAGGCTATCAAAAAAATCAAATGGCTCCCTGCAGCAGATGAGTATTTCAGGGCTTTTTCGGAATATATCCAAAGCGGAATCATGTTTGATTGCAATAGCCTGACAAAAGAGTTTGCCAAATTTCGTACAGATGTAAAAGCCTGCGTAAGAAACGCTGAAGAAGATACAAAGCCTTTTGAAGTAAGTGTCTGCGAATTTGAGGAAAACTGCGGTCTTTACGGTATTATCGGCTATGAATCGGACAAGGATATAAACAATGTACTTGCACTTCTGGCAAGTATCGGTATCAGCGGAATAGGCGGTCAGGTCAGCAGAGGCTTTGGAAAGTTTACTCTCGAAGTCGCTGAAAATACGGATTTTTTCAAAAAACGCCTTGATAAAAAAATCAATTCATATATGCTTTTGACTTCATCTCTGCCGAAAACGGAGGAAATGGAAAAGGCACTTACAAATGCCTATTACAATCTGATACGCAGAGGCGGATTTTCATTTTCACCGTATGCCGATACGTTCAAAAAACAGACACAATATTATCTTTCATCAGGCTCGGTTCTGAAAAACGCCTTTAACGGAGATATACATACAGTCGGTGAAAACGGCAGACATGATATTTACCGCTATTCTAAACCGATTTTTTTGGGGGTGGAACTCTAAATGGAACATATCTTTGAATATTACACACTCAGACTCACCACAAAATCACCTGTATTTGTCGGAAGCGGTCAGTC
>DBXL01000171.1:0-2093 GCA_002309275.1 Ruminococcaceae bacterium UBA1213
GCAAATGTTCCCGCACCGGCAACAAGCGTTGCAGCCAATGTGGACGCCATAACGATTGAAAGCACTTTTTTCTTTTGCATTTTGCTTACCTCCTGCATTGATATCGGGAGAATGATCAGATAGTATCCCGATTATTCTTCTGAATTCCTGAGGGCATTGTAAGCGTCAGCGGCAGCCACGGTCACATCTTCATCGGTGAAAGGTGCTTTTTCGATACTGAATGACTGGAAAGCAAGTGTTACATCATCTTCCTTGATTTCCTCGTCTGTAACGGTCGCTGCATAAGTAATTCTGTCTTCTGAAATGACGGAGAAAACTTTGTTTTCGTCATCTGCTCCAACAACACGGTAATACACATCGGTTACATCTTGATTCGGACTGGTAACGCCGTCTAATTTTGTCCAACCTGCGTCAACCGTGTAAGTAACGATTTTATTGCCGTCAAGTTCGGTTTTGTCGCTTATCTCAACAAAGGTGAATACATCAACATTATTGGTTACGGTAACGGTAGGATCCTTGTCATCCTGTTCGCCTGCCTTGATGATATAGCTTTTGTCACCGTTGCCCTTTGCATCGAGAATAACGCCTGTTTCCTCGAGTTTCAGTTGCAGATAATCTTCACCTTCTGCACTCTTACCGAATTTGTTGGTGATCGTACCTGTATTGGCACTAAGGTACGCAAATGTTCCTGCACCGGCAACAAGTGTTGCTGCCAGAGTGGATGCGAGTGTGATCGTCAATAACTTTTTCTTTTGCATTTCTGATTACCTCCGGTAATAATTTTAAAATAGCCGTTGGTCATGCTGTATGGTACGACAGATTAACTAATTTAGTTTTCTGTATCGTGATGTTGCTGTGAATGTTCTACAGAAAACCGCATGGCAGCTATCGTTATCATACTGAATAATAACATCACCATAACCGGCATTATATCTAATCCATCACCTGTCGGAGGACTTTCAACGGAGCTTTCCGAAACGGAACTTTCCGGAATGGAACTCTCTTGTTGTTCGGCATAGAAATTAGCCCGACAGATGTGGGACTGACCAATAATATAAGCGGATGTGCCTTGAATCAGCATAGGGGAGATGACAAAAAAGCATAAGATAACAGATACTAAAATTGCCGCTGCACGCAGCTTATGCTTGTTCATTGGAACATCTCCTTTCTTTCGGGGGATATGCCTGTTAATCCTTGTCGAATACATCACTGCTGCTGAAATAGTCTATTGCATATCCGTCTGAAACGGCGGCGGTGTTTTCACTCTGAACCGCAAAGGCACGTGCTTCAATAGCAGAATCGGTTTCGCTTGCACCGTGGAACTTGCCGTCAAAGTTTTCGGAAATCCTGACGTGTTCAAAAACCGCACTCAGTTGTTGGTCATTGTCTGACTTTGCAACCACCGCATTGTATTTATATACCGCTACGCCCTCACCCAACTTGTTATCTTTATCCACAACAAGTGTCCAGTCTGCATTGACGTCCTCTATACTGAAAATATCGGGGTATTCATTCCTTACACCGACATAGATGCAGCAATCCGTACTGTTTTTCAGAATGATTGGTGTGGGATCTTTATCAACGGTTCTGCCTGCCACAGTTAGATATGTATTTTCATAAACTTCCGGCTTAACGCCTGTTTTCTTTCCGGTTTCGGGATCAACAAGTGTTTCTTTGAGATCTATGGTTATCAACGCACTGACAAAGTGGTTGACTACCTTTGGGCTTTTTGCCGAAAGAAAGGCAAAAGACGGCACTAACAAACAAGTTGTCAATAAAGCTGCCGCTGCTGCACCGGTAATAAGAGCCTTTCTATTCATATCAATAAGTTCCTTTCTAAAATATGATCATTTCTTCTCATTGCTGATTGGTTCGGTTTCGGGGACATTTTTTTTATTGGAGATTGCTTTGGCAGCTTTTTTTTGTTTTCTTTTTTTGAATTCGTCCAAAATAACCCATAGTACTGTCAGTGCAAGAAGAATGCCGATGGCGACATATACATAGATACGGTTTTCCTGTGCTATGATTGCACGGAATATGATACCGATTTTCGGCAGAGAAAACTCCACCTTGCCGACAACATTGCTCCACGA
>DBXL01000171.1:2170-3834 GCA_002309275.1 Ruminococcaceae bacterium UBA1213
CGGTGTGTAGCAAGCGTTCCGTTTTCGTCAATGGTAAAGGTGATGACATCATCCTCCTGAAGTGTGGATGGATCTGTATCTTTTACAAAAATCAGGCTATCTTCCGGAATATTGGGTTCCATACTTCCGCTGTCCACGGTTAGCATATGATAGCCCAACAGCTTTGTTCCAAGCATTATTACTGTCAGCAGCACGAAGATAGTCAATACAAACGCAAAAATAAAGTCTGATATAAAACTTGACTTTTCTTTTTCGGTGTTTTCCTGTGTGATTTCGATATCTGTATTATTTGTTTTTTTATTTTGCAAGCCTTCACCTCCGTCTTCGTTTTTACATTATAACATTATCTAACAAAAAATCAATAGTTTGTTGGACAATTTGTTAGACAAATTGCTGCAAATTTGTATTATTCAACAAATATATTGTTGTTTTATTGTGAATAATGGAGAAACTTTTTATTTTGCCCCGAATTGATGGACATCAGTTGGACAGGCTGTGTTAGAATAAATACCGAACAGGTTTTTTCTGTATTTTATTATTTGGAAGGTAATTTTATATGAAAAACAAAAGTAAAGATTCTTCATTGACATTGAAAATATCATCAGCAGTTTTGGCAGTGGTATTGTGTGGTTCGACTTTTTGCGGATGCACAGACAATCCAACGGAAAGTAATAGTAATAACGAAAGCAATGTATCCGTTAACAGTGTTATTGAAAGCAGCATTACGGAAAGAAAGTCAACGGAAAGCGGTGTTTTCAAAATTCAGGCTGACGCTGCTGTAAGCTATTTGGGACCTGAGGGTACATATACAGAGGAAGCTGCAAAGTATTTCTTCAAAGATACAGAAAACTTTATCCCAAAAAAGACGGTTGATGAAGCAATCGAAGAAGTTAAAAACGGCAGTGCGGATTATGCGGTCATACCGCAGGAAAATACTCTTGGCGGTGCTGTAATAAACTATATTGACGCACTTATCAGAGAAAAAGATGTTTATGTTGTGGGTGAAGTGATAATTCCGATAAATCAGACACTTATGGGTATCGAAGGCACTGCACTTTCAGACATCAAAACAGTCTGTTCACACGCTCAGGGCTTGACACAGAGCAAAACATGGCGTAAGGAAAATCTTCCCGATGCAGAGGAAAAGGAAATGGACAGCACGGCTGCGGCAGCGAGCTTTGTTGCAGAAAGTAAGGACAAGACCATAGCAGCAGTAGCAGCTCCCGGAGCTGCCGAGCTTTACGGACTGACGGTGCTTGCCGAAAATGTGCAAATCACCGATACCAACAAAACAAGGTTCTATGTGCTTTCAAAAACAAAGAACGAAGTCGGAAAGCGTGCTGTATTTATTGCAAACTGTGCGGCATCTCAGATTGATGATATAATAGTCGATATAAACGCTTCCGGTATGGAAATGGTTACGATACATGACCGTCCCGATGGTACAAAACTTGGTTCGTATTATTATGTGATTGAAACAGAAGCAGAGAATATCAGCAGTGAAATGACAGACAGGATAACTGCCCATAGTGGTGTCAGATTCGGAGGATGTTTCAGCTTATACGAAAAGACAAATGAATAGTTTTCAGCAGTATTCCATGAATCGACTGAATTTAGGCTTTTCCCGATTCATTGTTCTTTTCGATTTGTTATTTACATTTTTT
>DBXL01000171.1:3876-4225 GCA_002309275.1 Ruminococcaceae bacterium UBA1213
TTTTTTTGTGATGTAAGTTAATTTACATCTTGCGTAGAAACTGTAAGTTACTTTACATTTCGGAACTGTATTGAAAATTGTTTTTAACGAAAATTTATATTATGATATAGTTACCGAAAGGGAAAAAACATGAATTATATTATGTTAAATTACACAAATTAAAATGTATATCATTGTCAAAAATAGAGAAAATTTATTTTTGAAGCTGTTTCGTTGGACATAAGTTGGACGTGGCGTGTTATAATGAATGAGCAAATTTGCAAAATGTCTCGGAATAAAGCAAGTGTACAATCATTTTGGGAAAGAATGAAAATTTAGGACAAGATTTAAGTGATTTCATAGAGGTAAA
>DBXL01000171.1:4274-4585 GCA_002309275.1 Ruminococcaceae bacterium UBA1213
AAAAAACTGCTTTCGGTTACGCTTTCCGCATTAACGGCTTTTTCATCGGGAGCGGCTGCCATGACGACAGCGTTCTATTCCGCACCTGCCGTTTATGCCGCAGGAGACAGTTTGTCCCCTCAGGACAGCAAACTTCTGAAAGCGGAAGAAAAAATGATGATTGGAGTGGCAAAAGAGGTTTTTAAATCGATTCCGTTCTTTAGCATATTTACAGACTCTTTGGATTCTATTCTCGACCTGACGGGAGCTTTCGGCGGAGGCGGCAGCGGAGGAAGCGGTGTCAGCCGTGAAGACCTTGATAAGCTGAGAGA
>DBXL01000193.1 GCA_002309275.1 Ruminococcaceae bacterium UBA1213
AGTTCTTTCACCTCAAATGCTGATAGACGATATGAAACAAGAAATTGAAAATATGAAATTATTGTACCAATAAAAAAACGGCGGTTTCCTGATGAAACAGCCGTTTTTTATGATTAGTTTTTAAGGCTCTGCATGGGAGCGGGAATTCTTCCGCCCCTTGAAATGAATTTTGCAGGGGATTTGGGGTTGATGTCCATGATAGGACCGTTGCCGAGAAGTCCGCCGAAATTGAGTTCTTCGCCTGCATTCTTGCCGATGGCGGGAATAAGGCGTACAGCGGTAGTCTTGGAGTTCACCATGCCGATAGCGGCTTCATCAGCTATAATGCCGGAAATAATTTCGGCACTTGTATCACCGGGAATGGCTATCATGTCAAGACCTACGGAGCATACAGCGGTCATGGCTTCAAGCTTTACAATGGAGAGAGCTTTGGAACGTGCAGCGGCAATCATTCCTGCATCTTCCGTGACGGGAATGAATGCACCGGACAATCCGCCTACATGAGAGGATGCCATGACGCCGCCCTTTTTAACAGCGTCATTGAGCAGGGCAAGACAGGCTGTCGTACCATGTGCCCCACACTGCTCCAGTCCCATTTCCTCCAGTATGTATGCAACAGAATCGCCTATTGCGGGAGTCGGGGCAAGGGATAAATCTACTATGCCGAAAGGCACGCTCAATCTTTTGGAAGCCTCTTTTGCAACAAGCTGTCCCATACGGGTTATCTTGAAAGCAGTCTTTTTGACTATATCGGCAACTTCGGTAATATTGCAGTCACCTGCTTTGGCAAGGGCGGCTCTTACCACTCCCGGACCTGATACGCCTACATTGATAACGCAGTCAGGCTCACCTACACCGTGAAAAGCACCTGCCATAAAGGGATTATCTTCGGGAGCGTTGCAGAATACAACAAGTTTGGCTGCACCGATACAGTCCCTGTCGGCAGTGAGTTCGGCAGTTCTGCGAATCACTCTTCCCATTTTTGCAACAGCGTCCATATTAATGCCTGCTTTGGTACTGCCTATGTTGACGGACGAGCAGACTTTTTCAGTGACAGAGAGTGCTTCGGGTATGCTTTCGATAAGGGCATAGTCCCCCTGTGCAAAGCCCTTATGAACGAGGGCAGAATAACCGCCTACAAAGTTGACACCTACGGTATTGGCGGCAGCGTCAAGGGCCTTTGCAAATTTAACGGGATTTCTTGCGGGACAAGCTGCTGCAAGCATGGCAATAGGTGTAACAGCAATTCTTTTGTGGATAATGGGAATGCCGTATTCCTTGCTTATATCCTCGCCTGTTTTAACGAGGTTTTCGGCATAGCGGCATATTTTGTCATAGACCTTTTTGCAGGCAATATCAATGTTGTCATCAATGCATTCAAGCAGAGATATGCCCATTGTGATGGTTCTGACATCAAGGTTTTCGTTGTCTATCATATTGATAGTTTCAAGAATATCATGTGAATTTATCATTTTAAAAATCCTTTCATTCAATCGGCTGTGCCAATTACTGCACATTGCACATTGCTAATTGCTCATTAGATTTTGTGCATGGCGTTGAAGATGTCCTCATGCATGACGTGAATTTTAACGCCCATGCTTTCGCCTTTTTCGGTGAGGGTATCAACGAGTTGCTCAAAGGGAACGGTGCAGCCTGAAATATCAACGAACATTATCATAGCAAACATTCCCTGCAAAACAGACTGGGTAACTTCGATGATATTTACGCCTACAGCGGCACATTCAGTTGAAACCTTTGCAAGAATTCCTACGGTATCCTTGCCCAAAACAGTTATAACAGCGTTCATAAAAAAACAATCCTTCCAAAATAATATTATAATAAATATTCTATACTATATTTAGGATTTAATCAAGAGAATTTTTCATTTATAATAATTTATTAAGTGAAAAATAAAGAAATTTGTGTCATAATTGATGTTTAAAAAGGGAAGATGATATGATATAATGGGGAATAAAGGGGAAAATGCGAATGTAAAGGAAGAGAGAGTATGAAGTATAAATTTATATCGGATAACCACACTCACAGCGGGAATTCATTTGACGGAAATGACAGCGTAATGATGATGTGCGAAAGAGCGGCAAATCTTGGACTGTATTCCATAACTGTAACAGACCACTGCGAGTGCAATGAGTATTATGGAAACAAGGATAATATAGATTACAAAAAGGCAGTCAAGGACTCTATAACAGATACCGCAAAAGCAAGAGCCATGTATATGAACAGATTGGCAGTTTATACAGGAATAGAACTTGGTCAGCCTTATCAGAATATGGAAGCGGCAAAAGAGGTATTGTCATTTACAGAATATGATTTCGTTATTGGCTCTCTGCATAATCTCAAGGGAGAGCTTGATTTTTATTTTCTTGAATACACGCCTCAAAAAGCAATCGAACTTCTCGACAGATACTTTGGAGAATTGACGGAGCTTGTTGAAACAGGGTGCTTTGATTCACTTGCACACCTGACATATCCTATGAGATATATTTCTGCTAATCCCGAAATTACTGTAAATATAGGCTACTTTCAGAAAGGCATTGATAAAGTTCTGAAAATGCTCGTGCAGAGGGAGAAAGCACTTGAGGTCAATACATCGGGACTGCGTCAGGTCATAGGAAAAACGATGCCTGGTGAGGATATAATCAAAAGATTTAAGGAACTCGGCGGAAAATATGTGACAATAGGTTCTGATGCACACCGTTGGGGAGATGTCGGCTCAGGCATAGAAGACGGTATGAGAGTGCTTTTGAAGTGTGGTTTTACGCATTTTACGGTATATGAAAAGCGTAAACCCAGACTTTTGCCAATACTGTAAAACAGAGTGGAGCTGAGAATAACTCCGCTTTCGTTATGTTTGGGAAAATGCACAAAAAACAGTATAAAAATTCTTGTCTTATGTAGCTTTCATATTAAGTGTCTTTATGATATAATGAAATGTGTGATTGGAATTTTGGGGGATTGTATGAAGAATTTTAAAGCGGCAATTTTTGATGCAGACGGAACAATTATAGATTCCATGTATGTGTGGGAGAAAGTAGATAAAGACTTTTTGACAAGCCGTGGCATACCCGTTACACAGGAATACAGTGATATTGTAAGGGGTATGTTTTTCAGGACTGCTGCGGAATATACAAAAAGCAGATATTCTCTCAGTGAAAGCGTTGAGGAAATTATGCAGATATGGCTTGATATGGCAAGGCATGAGTATGAATTCAATGTCAGGGCAAAGCCGTGTGTAAAAGAGTACCTTGACTATCTCAGGCAGAATAATATAAGAATAGGTCTTGCAACATCTTCCGATCCTTATCTTCTTGAACCGGTGCTGAAAAACAATGGTCTACATGGTTATTTTGATACCGTGTGCTATACAAGTGAAGTGGGAAAGAATAAAAGTTTTCCTGACGTGTATATAAAAACAGCCGAAAGACTTGAAGTGGAACCGCAAGAGTGCATTGTGTTCGAGGACATTCCCGAAGGCATAGCCGGTGCGGAAAAAGCGGGAATGTACACAGTGGCAGTGTATGACAGGGCATCAGAGAAAAATTCCGATTATCTCAGAAAAAAGGCAAAAAAATATATTTTCGGTTTTGAGGAAATGATGGAGGAAAGCGATGGACAGAAATAAGTTGTTATATTTCATAGTCGGAGGACTTCTCATAACAGTCGGTTATGCTGCAAGGGTAATGCAGGTGGAAAACTATTACAGAAGCAGTACGATTTTAATTGTAATGGGTTTGTTTTTCATATTTGCTCTGATGTTCAAAAAGGCGAATGAGGGGGTACTGATTCTGATAGACCTTCTTGTCTGCGGAGGTCTGCACGCTGTAAGGCTGATAAATATACCGTGGTACAACATGATATATGACAGTGATGTCGGTACACTGATACTCGGAGGACCTTTTCAGTATATGGTATTGGTATATGTTCTCTGCGGAACGGCACTGGGACTGTTTTTTGAAATGATAATCAAGCAATACAACAAAATCGGTTTGGGCAACTGAACAATTAGGAATTAGGAATTAGCAATGTAAGTGCAAAGGCTATTTTATGATTTAAAATCAAAAAAGGCGGCTGTGTTTTTATGCAGTTGCCTTTTGTGTTTCGAGGGGACGTTTTTATGCAGAAAAAATATTTATGGATATATCTCATATGGGTGTATGGAGCGGCATGGCTTATGTGGAGCATAGCTATAGTTGTAGGAACAAACAGCTATCTGTATCACGTCAACACGGTTGTGGCAATGCTTGCACCGACTTATGCGTTTTTCCTTACGCAGAAAATAAGCGGAAATAAAATTTCCCTTTCGGCTGATTTTAAATTCGGCTTGAAGAAGAACTGGAGATATTATATCATCGCATGGCTTCTGCCGGGAATGCTGACATTTCTGGGGGCAGTCGTTTATTTTGCAGTGTTGCCAAATGAATTGGATATGTCATTTGGGTATGTTTCAAAGGCTCTTAAAGATAATCACATAAACAATGTCACGGCTGAATATTATATAACACAGGAAATTGTGAGCGGTGTGACGGTTGCACCGTTTATAAACATGATTCTGGGCATGGGAGAGGAAATCGGCTGGAGAGGCTATCTCTATCCCGAATTGAGCAAAAAATACTCTCCTTTGAAAGCACATTTGTTAATGGGATTTATCTGGGGATTCTGGCACACGCCTATTAATATGACAGGCTATAATTATGGCTTGAAATATTTTGGTTATCCTGTTGTGGGAATCATTGCTATGAGTGTATTTTGCTTTTCGGCAGGCGTGATGCTGAGCTGGCTCACGGAAAAAACAGGCAGTATATTTCCGGCTTCCCTTATGCATGGTTCTATCAATGCAATCAATTCGGCAGGAGTGATGTTTCAGGGAATGTCATATTTATACGGTCCTACAATGATATTGGGACCTTCCCCCAATGGATTCATTGGCGGAATACCTATGCTTATTCTTGCATTGGTCATCATTTTAAAGTCTGAAAAAAATTTCAAAAAAAGGCTTGACAAATC
>DBXL01000035.1 GCA_002309275.1 Ruminococcaceae bacterium UBA1213
ATCTATAAATGGCAGTCCCTTATTACGTGAACTGTCATCATTTCTCAGCTTATATTTTACATCATAGGAAATAGCATCTTTTTTTTCTGCTTTTATTTCAAACAATGGTCTGATTTCATCAGATTTGCCCAATAATACCCTCATAAAATCATTATCACTTTGTGAACGTGAAAAAATGGTCGGTGAAATATTTGCTGCATCTGTCAACAAGGTCGTTATATCCGGATATACTTTATTGAGATACTTAATCTCATAGCTTTGCCATTGAGCAATTGTTTCAATCACTTTCGATATATAATTTTCATAATTTTCTTTCCATGAGGCAACAGACTGTTTGTGCTGATTCGATTGTTTGGCATAGTTATAGGAGGAATTGACCATTGACACCAAGGGCATTGCCACCGTCATTACCGCCATAGAGGAACTCATTGCCGCACTGGCAGCATCTCCCTCCTTGGCAGATACGACAGCACTTGCTATATAGCGCACTCCAAGCATACCAACAAGTGAAATGGTAGGAGGAATAAAAACATCCCACCAAGAATTTTTCTGGTCCTGAGGCATATCTCCGGGAGGAATGATATCAATTACAGCCGGTTCAATCACATTCAGTCTTCTTGTACTGATGTTATATTCAAGATTATTGTCTACGATACTCCTTTTGAACATATCCGATGTAATGTCAACACTAAAAAGTTCATCAACATCACTGATATGTTCTTCAATAACAATAACACTTGATGTAACAATTCCAAGATCGGTAAGTTTAAAATCAAAAATTTTTTTGTCAGTATTATCTGAAGGATCTTTCCTGATACTTGAAAAATCAATTTTTTTATTTTCTCCCTTGATTGTATAGAGAATAATCAACTGCTTATGTGTTTTTATAAACGTCTCGAGCAAATCAAAACATTCCATATCACTCAGTTCAAACTCTTCTGTATATTCAATCTGACCTTTTTCGATATTCTTTTTTCTTTTTTTCAATCCGTAATAAATACCCTGTATCAAATTTTTCAGGGTAATATCTTTTTTGACAAGAAAGGACATCAGCCGTTCTTTTATAGTTTCAGATTCTTTTTTTTTGAATGATACAGAAATCAATATTTCATCGTTTTTCATAATCTCTCCTCAATAAATCAAGAATTCTATTCAAAGTTTTGTCATAGTCAAAATAAACTATCTTACTCACAGTCACCTGTTTGTTTTCGGCGGAAAACTTTAATGATAACCTGTCAGTTTTCACATCAGATTTAGGGATTTTTATATTTGGAAGTTCCGTAAGAGAAACATTTTTATCACAGTCAATCTCTTGTACTTGTGCTTTCGCACATATACAAGGCTTTATGTATTTCAAACTTATATCATCAGAATGATATTTTATCATGGAAGCCGTTGCAAACGGAACGCTGCCAAGAGAAATATCACCGAATTTTTCGAGCACAATATTGTTTCCAACATCTTGGCCAACCATCTTTACAGGGACAAGACCTTTCACTTTAAATTTTATATCTGTATGATTTTTTACAAGCGGCGAGGGGATATTCACATGCCATTTCATAGCAGGTCTTACGACAGTAACCTTATTTTCATACTGTTTCGACCTGGGAACGCATACTTTCTGCATATCTTTGACAGTATAACTTTTCAGTTTCAAATGCAAATCGGTTGTGTTCACCATTTTGCATTGTTTCAATTCCGCTCTGAAGTTCTTAACAGGAGATATACGGCAATCATCTGCATTTCTTACTACAGTCTTGGGAATATTCTTCAGCCGATAGGGAGATATAGACATTTTTATTCTTGTAGCAGCAGCTATTTTTACCTTTCCGGCAGATACCTTATATTTTTCCTTTTGTCTTTCAGAACAAGCAGTATTGGGAATAACGACATTTCCCAAAGGTGAAATATGATGTGCTGTTTTTGAGTAACTGTATTTTTTACTGTCAGGTATGCATACTGTGTTCAGTCGCTCAATATCGACTTCTGGTATTTTCTTAATATACGATACTTTGGGCTGAACAACCGATGGCACTTCGATATGTGACACTTTTGGCATATCAGATACAATCTTACTGTCTGTATTCATTTTTGAAAAAAACTCATCAATTTTTTTGCATACTGGCATATTAACTTTCGCATTATCGATTTTTACGGAAGATACTTTGTTATCCTGTCGTGTAACAGCAAACAAGCTATTCAATCTTGCAGAATTCATTCTCAATGTAAAAAGTCTGAGGTTTACATTTCGATATTTCGGAAAAGAGATATCTTCTAACGGTGTATTTTTGGGTTTTATATGTTTCTGAGGAATTTTCCTAAATTTTTCCAGTTTTTCAACCAGTCTTACTCTTTCCAAATATTCTTCATATCTTATTTTGTAAATTTCCTGTTCACGTTCTGACAACAATGATAACTCATTTTCATTCAATTCTTTAAATGCCATACTATCCCCACCTTAAATAAAAACACGGTTCTGTCACTGAAAATATCAGATAACAGAACCGCATCCATCAAATTAATTTCCCTGATTGCCGCCGTTTCTTATGCTATCTGCAATCTGCTTGTCAACATCCTCAAAATTCTTACGGTTTGCCTCAAGAAGAGCACCAAGCCCCTTTATCATAGCCGGAATACCATCTTCCTCACTCGAAACAAACCCCTTGTAACTCTTGTTGAAAAGCTCCTTAAGTGCATCTTTCGCATCCCCCTGCATATCTGCAATTGCATTGGTAAATGATGTTACGAAAGTACTACCCGCATCTTTATACTGTCCGCTCAATGTATTAATAGTTGATACTGAATTCTGAACTGCCGCATTTACAATTCTACAATCTGCCATAATTCACTTCTCCTCTCAATTTGCTGTACCAGTCTGTGCAGCATTGCCTGCACTCTTGTTGCCATCACCCAATTGATCATCTACACCCTCTTTTACTTCCGGAATATTTTTTTTAATCGACTCACAAATGCTTTTCAAAGACTCCAACATACTTGTCAGATTAGTAGTAATATTCGGATAAATGCTGTTTTCAAAAAACTCCTTGTAACCGTTTGCTGCCGAACCTGAAAAACTGTTCGGAATAAGACCTTCTATTTCTTTCTTAAGTGAAGCATTGATAGAATTAATCGTACTCTGATATGTATCAATTGCAGCAATAGCATTGACCATCATTTCTGCCTTCACATTTACTGTCCCTGTAGATCCCATATTTGCCATTATGGATTACCTCCCTAAAATAAATTACTTAATTCTTCAAAACCTGTAAAAACATCTTTATAGTAACCTTTACCTATTACCAGATTAAGCGTATCCGAGATATGTCCTACCACTAAAGCCATATTTTCAACAGGTTTCATTAAAACTTTTTTTGCCTCAAGCTCAGCTTCTTTTCCGGCAGGAGTATCCATTGCTCCTGCCAGATCGTTGTACATACCGTCCAACTTGATTTTTAAATCATTAATGCGTGTTTTCAAGTTTTCCATCTTTGAAGCAGCCTCATTGAATTTTTCTTCATCTATTACAAGGTCTTCCTCCAGCCTTGCCATTAAGTATCACCTCCTGAACGAGCCTCATTGATTTTCTTCTCCAAAGGTTTTCTGATATCATCAGACAGTACCTTGCACAGTTTCTCAGCTTCATCAAACTCACCGAGATCAATATAACACTGCACACGAAAACTGAGAGCCAGTAAATCCGATGGATCTTTAATCATTTCATTACTCAAAAATCTCAGCAGATCCTGATATTCCTCTTTCGTATTAGCATACCCTTCATCTTTCAGTGCCTTTGCAAGACTGTATCTGCCGATATATTTGCTATGTAAATCACTGCTTTTGGCAAGTTTTGAAGCATAAACTTTAATATGAGCCGTATCTTTCTTCAAAGTATAGGCTGCAACGTAAAGACGATATATTTGATCCGATTTTTCGGGTGAATAGACCACTTCCGTATTGTTATCCAAACGAACAACGTTCTCCTTCAATTCCTGTTCGGTATTCTGAGGAGTCATATTATCCGAATCAGAATGATTCTGGCGATTTCTTCTTATCATATCATTTCTGATATTTTCGAGTCTTCTGTCACCATATTTTCGTCTTATCTCTTGAATTCTTGCATTTATTTGTGCGTCATTCGGTCTGACGACAGGCTTTGTCGGAATCGGCTCTATTTCTTTTACAGAAAAGCCCTTGTTATACGAAGAAATCGGATTTTCCGCAGCCATCAGACAATTAAGTGCCATATCAGCATTTTCAAGTTCGACATATATTTCAGCCGCATTGATATAGCTGTCTGTCACTTCATAAACATCAGGCGGCAATACACACAAACTATCATTTATTTTTTCTATGGCATGATACAGATGTTCTTTATTTCCGTCTATCTTGAATTGAGAAGTTTCATAAGATATCCAGTCAAAGAACAACTCTGAATTCAGCTTTGCAAAACGTTCGGCCCTGTCGAGTTCCTTTGCAGCTTCATCAAGTCTGTTTTCCTGGAGCAGTATATTGAATGCGATCCTGTATCCAAGATAACTGGTAGGAGCCACAATCTTGATTTGATTAGCAATCTCTATCGCACTGGAAGTATCACCGATCATGCCGTAACTCAGGGCTTTTCTTTGGAGTATATCCATGTCGATTCCGATGATTTCTTCTGCCTTTATGAGATTGAGTACAGCGTCTTCATACTTCTGCATATCGAAGCAGAGCATACCGATTATTTTATAAAGCTGTCCTGTAACATTCGGGGAACATCCTGTTTCATCAGCCTTTGCAAACATTGACAGAGCCTTCACGGGCTGATTGCTTGCAGCATAGGCATAACCAAGATGAAAATACCTGTCACCGTTATCGAAATCAC
>DBXL01000034.1 GCA_002309275.1 Ruminococcaceae bacterium UBA1213
AGACAGCCTGCAAAAGCGAATATCACATAGAGGAATTTCACGCCCTCAAAAGCGGGATATTTGTACCAGCCGGCATTTTTATAGAATTGTTCATAGTCAAATTCGTTTGCAAAGGGAATTTTTGACAATATATAGGTCAATACAGTAAAAAAGCCGATATGATGGAACATAATAGCAAAAGTGTGGCTTGAAATGTAATTGATGATTCTGATTTTTGCAAGGGGAGGGGCAAGCCACTCCGTAATACACAGCCAGAAACATATTCCAGTAATTGCCGTAAGCAGAGGCATGATATAAATATCTGTCATAAAGCCTTTCATTTTATAAAGATAATGACAGGCAATTTTATTTTTTGTCACAGCTATCATCACAATATTCGCTGTTACACAGAACAATATCAGTTTTATTTTTGAAGCTTTTTTAAAATATTTTTCCAGCTTTGATTTATACAGTATGCCCAATTCATAGAACTGTATAAAAAAGGCTGTTTTGAGTATCAGAACGGTGTATATGGTATTGTACTGACTTCTTGAAAAATATACTGATGCCATGCCGACCACAGCCATTACAGAAAAAGCAATGATACTGTTCCATTTTTTGAAAATGACTCTGATAAGCGTATAGGCAACTATGACAAAATAAAGCATAGGCACAAACCATGCAGGAAGTGTGAATACAGTATCCCTGCCTTCATTAAGTATAGAGAAACGGCAGTCCCATGTAATCTGAGGATTATAAAGCTTTAACAGCATGATAAGACAAACATAAACAGCGTTTATCAAAAAAAATGGTATGATAAGCTTGACGGTATTTTTCCAGATGTATTTAAACGGAGTTTTCAGATTTTTTTCACTGAAAAAATAGCCTGAAATAAAAACGAACATTTGCATGAAAAAAGATTCATAGTTAAAAATGCTGTTGAATATGCCGAAAGGAGAACCTGCGTGCATATCGACAACAAAGAATATTCCCAGAGCCGATAAAAGCATGAATTGTTTATTGGATTTTTCTTTTGCCATTGTCACTTACCTACACAGAAACGTGAAAATATTTTATCTGTCACGGTTTCCGTGACCCTTTCTCCCGTGAGTTCAAGCAGGCTGTTAATAGCTTCTTCTATAATTACCGTCACAGCGTCAAGAGTGATTCCGAGTTGAACGGCATTGACAGCCTCATTGATGAAATTAAGGGCATTTTCGGCAGACATTCTCTGTCTTTCGGTGGCAAGGATTCCCTGAGAAGCGTCAAGTTCAGATGTGCCGATGATTTCCGCAACCTTGCTTTCGAGTTCGGCAGAGCCGTTTCCCATGAGGGCGGATATATAGACAATATGCTTTATTTTGGATTGGATATAGTCTGTATCAAGATTTTGCTGTAAGTCGGTTTTGTTGATAACGGCAATGGCAGGGGCATTTTCAAGTAAATCTATCAATGCCTTGTCGTCATCGGAAAGGGGCTGTGAAATGTCGAATACCGCAAGCACAAGACCGGCTTTTAAAATGCGGTCTTTGGCACGTTCCACGCCTATTTTTTCAACAGCGTCATCTGTCAGATGAATGCCGGCGGTATCGGAGAGATTAAGCGGAATATCTCCGAGCATAACGCTTTCTTCGATAATATCACGGGTAGTACCGGGAATATTTGTAACGATAGAGCGTTCTGTGCCGGAAAGCAGATTCATCAAAGTGGATTTTCCAACATTAGGTCTGCCTGCAATGACGGTGTTCACGCCTTCACGCATGATTTTACCTGTATCATATGTTTTAAGCAGGCTTTCAAGTTCTTTGGCACACTGTCCCAGAGAAGATATAAGACTGCTGTTTTCCACTTGGGGAATGTCATCTTCGGGATAGTCTGCCCATGCGGAGAGATGTGCGGCTGTCGTGACAAGAATATCTTTTACAGCGTCAATTCTCTGTCGGAGCCTGCCCTCCATGCAGGAGAGGGCGGCTTTGGCAGACTGTTTTCCCCTTGCAGAGATGATGTCCATAACAGCCTCTGCTTCGGTAAGTCCCATTTTTCCGTTAAGGAAAGCCCTTTTTGTAAATTCGCCGGGCTGAGCGGATACAGCCCCGTTTTTGAGAACGGCACGCAGAACTCTTTTCGTCACATACAAACCGCCGTGACAGGATATTTCAACGACATCTTCACCGGTATAGCTGTGAGGTGCTTTGAAAACGAGTGCAACGGCTTCATCAATTTTCTCGTCACCGTCAAAGACCATGCCAAAAGTAGCAGTATAGCCCTGCATTTTTGTAATATCCTTGTTTGAAACGGACCTGAAAACACGCTGTGCCACTTCACAGGCATTTTCGCCTGAAATTCTTATGACACCCATTCCGCCTGTACCGTTTGCAGTGGATATTGCGGCAATCGTTTTTTCCATTGAAAAGCCTCCTTTTTATTTCCTAAAAAATCAGCAATCAGCAAACATTGCACACTGCACATTGCTAATTGCTAATTGTTAATTGCTAATTGTAATTATTCTTCTTCAGGAGCCGTTTTCTTGACATCTACTCTGCCATAGAGAGAGGTAGAGGGACTTTCATTCATGCTTTCTCTTTCAAACGTACTGAAAACACTGTCCTGAGGGTGACTTTCATTTTCGGCATACTGCCTTCTCTGATAGCCTGATGAACGGGGACGGCGATTATAGGAGCCGTCTTTGTTGAAGTTGTTGGAGCGGGGCTTGCGGTTTCTGCCGTAGGACTGTTTATATTCGGGATCGGGACCGATGACAACATGACGCTGCATATCTTCGCCTTCACTCCATGAAGATGCCCCTTTTACTTTCTGAACGGCAGTATGTATGATTCTTCTTTCATAGGGATTCATAGGTTCAAGGGCGGTTTTCTGACCTGTTTTGAGAGCCTTGAAAGCAAGCTTTCTGCCGAGGATTTCAAGGGTTTTTTCTCTTTTTTCACGGTAGTTTCCGATATTGATTGAAATTCTGTAATAGCTCTGGTCAACGTGGTTGGCAACAAGACCTGTAAGGTACTGCAGAGCGTCAAGGGTTTCGCCCCTGTGACCGATGATATAGGCAACGTTTTCACCGTCAAGAGTGATGACGGCACCGTTTTCATCTTCTTCGGCAGTAATTTCTATTTCGCCTATGTCCATATATTTCAATATTTCTTCAAGGTATGCCTTGGCACACTCAATGGGAGTTATCTCATAAAATGCCCTGACTTTTGCGGGACTTCCGCCAAACAGTCCCAGAATCTTTTTTTCGGGCTGCTGGAGAATTTCAAATTGGGTTTTTTCCATAGCCGTTCCCAATTCCTGACAAGCCTTTTGCTTTGCCTCTTCAACGGTATCTGCTGTTACTACAGTTTCACGCAGCATAAATTTTTTCCTCCTATTTTTTTCTTCCCTGATAGTCGCTCTTGGATTTATTGGACTTTGATTTTTTCTTTTGATTTTGTTTTTTCTGATATACCTCTGTATTAGCGGCAGCCTTTATTTCAGCTGCTTTCTGAGATGGCGGCACATAGTCCGGCACATCAATGAATGCCACTTCTTTTTCTTCATTTCTCCTGCGTTCAATTCTGTGAGCTTCCGTGCGGGCTTCGATAATGCTTGCATTGTAGAATACGTTCATAAGTGCCGACTGCAAAAAGCCGAGAACAGTGGAAGCAATCCAGTAAAAGCCCACTGCACCGGGAACGGTATAAGCAATCCATGCAGACATGAGCGGGAGCATGAGCAAAGTTGCCATCATACAGCCCTGCATTTTAGTACCCTGCATTTTCTGCATGAGAATCATACTTCCGACAGACGTTGCAAAGCAGAGTACGGGAATGAGCCACATCATTGACTGAAAGGAACTTGTACTCGGTGTTGCGAGCAGGTCCCAGCCAAGAAAATTAAAGCCTTCTTTAAATTCATTTATCTTTTCAACATCCGATGAATTGAAAAGGGCATTTCCGTTTGTATCGGTAAGGTAGTTGCGGAGAACATCAAAATATTTCAGAATGCTTATTTCGCCGTATCTGATATTGATGGTGCTTCCCATGGCGGGCAAAGCCGAAAAGCTCTGTACCGCAGTAGAAACTTTATTTCCTGCAATATGAATGGTATTGGAGAGGGGGCTGATAACGGAGTAATACACACCCAGCATTACTATCATAGGTGCAAACATGGTACTGCATCCGGCTGTGGGATTAATGCCCTCTTTCTGCATGAGTTTTTGAACTTCCTCATTGGCTTTTGCACGGTTATCAGCGTATTTTTCCATGATTTCACGCTGTTTTTTCTGAAATCTTGCATTGGCTGATGTTGCTTTCTGCTGTTTCACGGAGAACGGCAGGAGTATCAGTTTTACAATAATGGTAAATATCACGATTGCAAGACCGAAATTTTTCACCAGCAGGAATGCACCCCAAAGTATATAGCCGAAAATACTTCCGACTAAATTAAAAATGTCCATCATTTAAGAAGTATCCTTCCTTTCCATTGAAGTAAGGGAAAGGAATGCTGACCTCCCATCGCCAAACTCCACAAAAAATAGTTGCAATTCACTTTTTATTCTCTTTTTGATAGGCTATTTTCTTATGTTTTTCAGGGACGGGATCATAACCCCCGCTTGAAAAGGGATTGCATCGAAGAATTCTCCATATCGTCATAAAAGTGCCTTTGAAAGCACCGAAACGGGAAATAGCCTGTATCCCATATACCGAACATACCGGGTAATATTTACAGCAGGGCGGTGTAAGCGGAGAGATAAACTTCTGATAACCCCGTATAAGCCAAATAAGCAGGCGTTTCATTTCAGAACACCTGCCTCTTTCAGCTCTTTTTTCATTGAACGCAGAATATCATAGCTTTTGACAAAGGGGGTTTTTGCCCTTGCCACAAAGACTATATCATATCCATTTTTAACGCTGTCCGAGATTTCCCTGAAAGCCTCACGGATAATTCTGCGTGACCTGTTACGCAGGACGGCTTTACCGATTTTTTTACCGGTAGTGATGCCGATTCTGACATCACGGGTGCGGTTTCTTATAACATACGTCACCAATATGCCCGATGCATAAGAAGTACCCTTTGCATATATACGGCGGAAATCCTTATTTTCCTTGATAGTGACAATATCCATAACTTCACCACAACCTTTTTTTTCAGAGTGCAGAGTTGAGAGTGGAGAGTGGAGCATTCGCTGTACTCAATTTTTCGCATTCAAGCGGAATTTTACAAATGCTCCACTCTCAACTCTCCAAACTCCACTCTTAACTTTCAATTAGTAAGAAAGTCTTTTTCTTCCTTTAGCTCTTCTTCTTGCAAGCACCTTGCGTCCGTTTGCAGTGGACATTCTTTTTCTGAAGCCATGTTCTTTCTTTCTGTGGATTTTCTTCGGCTGGTAAGTTCTCAGCATTGAAATTTCCTCCTTTCACTTGGGCACATATCCCATATACATATAAAGTTTGCAAATTATAACCCTGCACCATAGAATTATAACCCAAACCATACCGCAATGTCAACTGAAAACTTGAATTTTCCCGAAAAAAAAATCTTGCGGAAAAAAAGGGAGAGAGAATTTTTGATTCTCTCTCCCGTAAGGGCGGATTTCAGGAGGACAGTCCGAGAATAATAGTAATGATTCTGACGGCAAACAGTCCGAATGATACCCACATGACAGGGTGTATTTCTTTGATTTTGCCTGTAACGACTTTGAGGATTACCCATGCAATGATACCGAACATAATACCGTTTGCTATGGAGTAGGAGAAAGGCATCATAATAACTGCAAGGAAACCGCCTACAGAGTCGGCAATATCACTGTCGAAGTCCATTTTAGTGACGTTTTTCAGCATGAGCAGTCCCACGAATACAAGTGCGGGAGTTGTCGCAAATGACGGTATGGCAAGAAAAATCGGATAAAGCGGGAGGGCAAGTATAAACAATACTGCCGAAGTGAGTGCTGTCAGACCTGTTCTGCCTCCTTCGGCAACGCCCGTTGTGGATTCCACATAAGAGGTAACCGTTGATGTACCGAGTACCGAACCTGCAACCGTACCAATGGCATCTGCCATCAAAGCACGGCCTACTCTTGGAAGTTCGCCTTTTTCATCAAGCATTTTGCCCTCATGTGCAACGCCTATCAGAGTGCCGACTGTATCGAACAAATCTACAAAGAGGAATGCAAAGAGTATTACAATGAAATTGACGGTGTTGGAAACGATGTAGGAGAAGTTGAACTTGAAGAAGGTATTTTCTGCCATATTCTGAATGGGAGCGATGACAGAATAGTTGTCAAAGTTTGGTATTACAGAATAAACGCCTGCGTCTGCATTGACAGTGTACCAGCCTGTAAGCTCTGCAATAATGCCGAATATCCATGTTGCAACGATACCTATGAGAATAGCACCCTTTACTTTGAAATGCCAGAGAGCTGCAATGATAAGAGTTCCCGCAAGTGCGAGCACCACATCAGGTGAACCGAGATTTCCCAATCCGACAAGCGTTGACGGATTATCGACAATGATATTTGCCCCTTTCAGACCTACTATGACAATAAATAAACCGATACCAGCCGAAATGCCGAGTTTAAGATTGGCAGGCACTTTATTGACAAGTGTTTCTCTGAACTTGAAGATTGACAGGAGTATGAAAATAATGCCTTCAAAGAGAATGGCAGTCAAAGCGACCTGCCAGCCGTCTGTAATGCCCTGTTTGGAAAGTTCGGGAACTACCGAATAGGCAAAATAGGCATTCAGTCCCATACCCGAAGCGAGTACAACAGGGTAATTGGCAAAGAATGCCATAATGAGAGTGGCAAAGGCTGCCGAAATGGCAGTTGCGGCAAAGATAGCCTGAGAGGGCATACCGGAAGCGGATAATATACTTGGATTGACTGCAAGTATATATGCCATAGCGAGAAATGTTGTCAGTCCGGCAATGATTTCCGTTTTCACGGTAGTACCGTTTTTCTTGAGTTTAAAAAGCTTTTCCAAAGGATATTCCTCCTTAAAAATAATTTACAGTATTATTATATCAAAAGGAATGTTTTTTTCAAGTATCATGGAGAAATTTTGTTGACAGTGACGATTAATAGTGTTATTATTTTAGTGCAGTAAAATGTTATCATGGAAACGGGGCGGTTTTGTACTGCCTTTTTATATATAAAACAAATCAGAAAGGAACAGTGAAATGTTGAAAAGAAATTCAAAAAGACATCTGCATTTTGTTTTGGGAATGCTGCTTATCATGTCCATGATAGTAAGCACGGCATTCATAGCAACTCCGCAGATGAAGGCAGCAGACAGGACTTTTACAGTCGGCTTTGATGCAGAATTCCCGCCCTACGGCTATAAGGACACTAACGGCGAGTATGTGGGATTTGATTTGGACTTGGCACAGGAGGTATGCGACAGAAACGGCTGGACTCTGAAAAAACAGCCTATCGACTGGGATTTCAAGGATAAAGAACTGAACAGCGGTTCGATTGACTGTATCTGGAACGGCTTCACGATTGACGGCAGGGAAAATGATTATACATGGTCA
>DBXL01000215.1:0-434 GCA_002309275.1 Ruminococcaceae bacterium UBA1213
ATTGCCTCTCCCAGAGAACAAAGTATAAATACATCTGCACCTTTTGCCATCGCAAGTGCCTCTTTTCGTGGTTTCCAGCCGGTCACTTCCAAATTGGGTGCATTAAGCAGGTGTTCCAGCTCACCGTTTCCTATCCAGACGAATCTTGCTTCAGGAACAAGTTCCGCTATTCTGTTGAACAACTGAGGCTGTTTCTGAACACAGGCACGTCCCAGTGTATAGACAGTAAATTTATCGTTTTTTACAGGTTCTATCCCATCAAGTGATGATGAAAGGTCGGAAAGATTGACTCCCGTTTCAATATACGCCGTTTTTTTGCACAGCGTTTTGGCAACTTCATCTTCTGATTCACAGCAGGTCAGTGTCATACAATTTTTCTTTCCGAGTATGCTTTCAAAAGTCTTATATACTTTACTCTTAAAGCCCGAACCCAT
>DBXL01000215.1:479-1017 GCA_002309275.1 Ruminococcaceae bacterium UBA1213
CCCATACCGCCGGCAATTGATGAGTGCAAATGGATTATGTCAGGTTTTATCTCTTTTTCTATTTTCTGCAGTTCCTTTACGGCTTTTATATCATTTGATATATTTGCCAGACCTTTTTTACCCAGATACTCTGTTTCGATGAGATGTACTCTTTCATCCAGAAAACTTTTATAATTCTTGGGAGTCTGCGGACGGACAGAATAAGCCAGATATACATCAAAGCTGTCACACATATCATTGCAAAGCTGTGAAACATAGGTAAACACTCCGCCTCCGAATGCTTCACATACCATCAGAATCTTTTTCATGTATCCTTCTCCTTGAACAGTTTTTTCCAAACCTGCTCTGTCATGAGTTTTCAATCTCTTCCGAACAGATCTCTTGTATATACCTTTTCTTTGACATCATCAAGGCAGGAGTCATATCTGTTAGCAATAATCGCCTGAGATTGTTTTTTGAATTTTTCAAGGTCGTTCACGACTCTGCTGCCAAAAAAAGTGCTTCCGTCCTCCAAAGACGGCTCATATATGATAACAAC
>DBXL01000215.1:1100-6182 GCA_002309275.1 Ruminococcaceae bacterium UBA1213
TTTTGGCATCAAAGTCCCCTCTGTTGTAATAATCATAATATCCCGCTACATTCAGCACCCTGTCGGCAATAAAATCTTTTCTTGTCCTGTTGCTTTCCACAATCGCCTCAATGAGATTCTGCGGAACATCACGGTAATTTGCCAAAAGCTGTTTTGTGTCCTTTGGCAGACAGTAGCCCCCATATCCGAAAGAAGGATTATTATAATGCCCGCCTATTCTCGGATCAAGACAAACACCGTTTATGATTTGCTGGGTATCCAGTCCCTTCATTTCTGCATATGTGTCAAGTTCGTTGAAATAGCTGACACGCAGTGCAAGATATGTATTGGCAAAAAGCTTTACCGCTTCCGCTTCCGTGAATCCCATAAAGAGAGTATCAATATTTTCTTTTACGGCACCTTCCTGAAGAAGTTCTGCAAAAGTCTGTGCAGCTTTCACAAGTCTTTCATCATCCATATCCGTGCCGACAATGATACGGCTCGGATAGAGATTATCATAGAGTGCCTTTGACTCTCTGAGAAATTCGGGACTGAAAATAATATTACGGCTTCCCGTCTTTTTCCTTATCGACTCTGTATATCCAACGGGCACAGTCGATTTGATAACCATGATTGCATCGGGATTATACTGCATAACAAGCTTAATGACAGCTTCCACAGCAGATGTATCAAAATGCTGTGTTTTGCTGTCATAGTTTGTAGGTGCCGCAATTACAACAAGATCGGCATTGCTGTATGCAAGTTCCGCATCAAGCGTCGCCGTCAGATCAAGCTGCTTTTCGGCAAGATATTTTTCTATATATTCGTCCTGTATAGGAGTTTTTCTTTTATTGATAAGTTCTACTTTTTCGGGAACAATGTCAACTGCATATACTTTATGATGCTGTGAAAGCAATATCGCAATTGACAGACCAACATAGCCTGTTCCTGCCACCGCTACATTATATTTTTTATCCAACACTAAAATCACTCCACTGTCACACTCTTTGCAAGATTTCTCGGTTTATCAACATCAAGCCCTCTCGATACCGAAAGATAATATCCCATAAGCTGCAGAGGGATAACTGACAGACTTGCCGAAAAATGTTCATCTGTTTTAGGTATATAAACGGTAAAATCCGCCGTATCTTCTATTTCATAATGTCCGTATGAAGTAAGCCCCATCAAATAACCGCCACGGCTTTTACATTCTACCATATTGCTTACGGTCTTTTCATACAATCCGCTTTGGGTAAGAACTCCTATAACAAGCGTTCCTTCCTCGATAAGACTTATCGTGCCATGCTTCAGTTCTCCTGCAGCGTATGCTTCAGAATGAACATAGGATATTTCTTTCATTTTGAGGCTCCCCTCAAGACACACTGCATAATCTATTCCCCTGCCGATAAAGAACACATCTTTTGCATTTGCCTGCTTTGCAACAAACCATTGTATCCGTTCTTTATCTTCAAGTATTTTTTCTATTTTCTGCGGTATGGTATAGAGTTCGTTAATAAGGCCCGCATAATACTCACTGTCAATCTCATTTCTTACAAATGCAAACTGCACTGCAAGAAGATAACCTGCAATAAGCTGTGTGGAATATGCCTTTGTAGTCGCAACAGCTATCTCCGGACCGGCAAGCGTATAGAACACATTGTCCGCCTCTCTTGCAATAGAACTGCCCACTACATTCACTATTGCAAGGGTTTTGATGCCCTTTTCCTTTGCAAGCCTCAATGCCGCAAGGGTATCCGCCGTTTCTCCCGACTGGCTCACGACAATCACAAGACCATTCTTATCAAGAACCGGACCTCTGTATCTGAATTCCGAGGCAATCTCCACACGCACAGGTATTTTTGCCATGCTTTCCATAACATACTGTGTCACAACACATGTATGATATGCCGAGCCACACGCTACCATACATATTTGTGATATACTTTTTATTTCTTCATCGCTCAAGCCGATGGAATCAAGGTCTATTTTGCCATCTTTTACGAGAGAATTAAGGGTATCCTGAACAGCCTTTGGCTGTTCGTGTATTTCTTTCATCATGAAATGCTCATAACCATTCTTTTCAGCCGACTCTGCATTCCACTTTATTTCTGTTGATTTCTTATCTATCTCATCACCATCAAGGTTAAAAAAGGAAACTTTGCCGGCTGTCAGCCTTGCCATTTCAAGATTTCCGATATAATAGACGTTCCGTGTATAGTTAAGAATAGCCGGAACATCAGAGGCAACATAAGTTTCCCCCTCAGAAATTCCTATTATCATGGGGCTGTCTTTTCTTGCCACCCATATCTCGCCCGGACAGCTTTTGAACATCAGACACAGTGCATACGAACCACGCACACGAACCATCGTCTTTGCAATAGCCTCCTGCGGATCATGGGTATATTTTTTATAATAGTAATCAACCAGTTTTATCACAACTTCCGTATCCGTCTGTGAATAGAAAGTATATCCATGTTTGAGCAGTTTTCCTTTAAGCTCTTTAAAATTTTCTATTATCCCATTATGTACACCTATCACTTCGGATTCAACCTCTCCGAAGTCCGTTCCCATACAGTTTCCGCTTATGTGAGGATGAGAATTTACAGTGCTTGGTTCTCCATGAGTTGCCCAGCGGGTATGTCCGATACCGCAGGTACCGATAAGTGCATTTCCGCTGTCAGTCTTTTCGGATAATATTTTCAATCGTCCTTTGGACTTCACTATCTTTGCCGGCTCATCTCCATTACGCACTGCAATTCCGGCTGAATCATAGCCACGATATTCCAATTTGGAAAGACCGTCCAGAAGTATCGGAGCTGCCTGCTTTTTTCCGACAAAGCCCACTATTCCGCACATATCCCATTCACTCTCTTTCGTTTATTCTTCAAATCCCCTCGGATTATTTTTCTGCCATCTCCATGAATCACGGCACATATCCAAAATACCATATTTTGCCTTCCAACCCAGCTCTCTTTCCGCTTTTGACGGATCGGAATAGCATGACGCAACATCTCCTGCACGTCTGGGCTTTATCACATACGGTATTTTGACACCGTTTGCTTCTTCAAACGCTTTCACCAGTTCAAGTACAGAACAGCCCTGCCCCGTTCCAAGATTATATACTGCCAGACCGCCTTTATTTTCAATCACTTTCAGTGCTTTCACATGACCATCTGCAAGATCTACCACATGAATATAATCTCTGACTCCCGTGCCATCGGGTGTATCATAGTCATTGCCAAATACTCCAAGTTCCTTGAGTTTTCCGACTGCTACCTGAGTAATATAAGGCATGAGATTATTGGGAATGCCATTGGGGGATTCACCGATGATACCGCTGCTATGTGCACCTATCGGATTAAAGTATCTGAGGAACACCATATTCCATTCATTATCGGCATGATACATATCCGTCATGATTTGTTCAAGCATAGATTTTGTCTGACCATAGGGATTAGTACATTGACCTTTGGGACATTCTTCTGTGATGGGAACGATAGCAGGAGTACCATAAACCGTTGCAGACGAACTGAAAATAATATTCTTGCAGCCGTTCTTACGAAGAACATCAAGCAGTACAAGTGTACCATTGATGTTATTGTCATAATATTCCCACGGCAGTGCCACAGACTCTCCTACCGCCTTCAAACCTGCAAAATGGATACAGCAGTCAAACTTGTGAGCCGAAAAAATCGTTTCCATTTTTTCCCTGTCACGTATATCTGCTTCATAAAAAGGAATTTGCTTTCCCGTAATCTGTTCCGTTCTTTTTACAGCAATCATGCTCGAATTGGAAAGATTATCAACTATCACAACATCATGCCCTGCTTTTATCAGTTCAATAACAGTATGTGAACCGATATAGCCTGCTCCTCCTGCAACAAGGATATTCATAAACTCTCTCCTTATAAAATGATTTTTCTCCGTCTCTTGTATGCTTTGGGCAATCAATCAATTAAACGGAGAAAAAATAATGCTGAATAATATATGCAATTTACTACCGTACATTCATAAAGATGTACTCAAAAAATAAAGTAACCGGAACTCTTTCAAAGATAATCGGATACACTTTTTACACAACAATTTTTTCACAATACAGCGAATAAAGCGTGTTGGAAAGCACTATTTTTTTTAATGTACGCTTACATTATACAATACTTTCCGTACAGTGTCAAGACATCAAATTTTTACATCATGTAAAAGATACCGTTGCAATCATATATTTTTTGTTTACTTTGAACTAAATTGCTTATAAAAAATGGAGGTTTTGACATATCAAAACCTCCGCTTATTCCGATAGAAAAATTTCAGACCGGCTCATTTCATATATGCTTTTTGAAATCCATTCTGTCAAGCACTACGCCCAGAAATACAAACAAAGCCGCACTTGCCGCACTCTGTATAAAGTTTGTCGGAACGTCTGCCAGTGCCGCACCAAAATCGCCATACATGATACCGCCTGCAAGATAATATCCTGCTATGCACACCACTGCCGAAAAAATAACCGCCGTTATATTACGTTTGTTTACTATATTCTTTTTTCTTGAGGTAAAAAGAGCTGCCTGAGATGCCTTTATGAGTACCGTCGGCAATACCCATACAGCATATCCCGAAAGATAATCCGAAAGCCCTCCGCCTATTGCACCTGCTGCCATTGCATACGGTGCCGGCAGAATAGCCGCTGCAATATATATAATACCGTCACCGACATGTATATATCCCTGATGGGTAGGTATCTTCACGAATGCTGTGATAACATATATCATTGCTGCAAACAATGCTGTTAGAAGCATATTTTTTAAATGCTCCTGAGATTTTGTTCTCTGCATACCAATCTCCGCCTTCCGTTTTTTCATAGACATATTATAGCTTTTTGTCAATGCTTTGTCAATACGCAAAAAAGTGAAAGTTATTTGCTGTTGACAAAGTGCCAAAGTTGTAATATCATATTACTATGAACAGATGGAGGGATTCTTTTGGACAGACGATTTAATGCAGGTGGTATCATTCTTTCGGTAATCGCATTTTTACTGGTCGTGGTTTTTGTATTCATGCTCTACAATGACAGCAAACTTCAGAATTTATTGTATAATCAGACTTCCC
>DBXL01000096.1:0-1756 GCA_002309275.1 Ruminococcaceae bacterium UBA1213
GCAGCGGCGAGGGCGGTTTTTTTGAGATTAGCCGTTTCGGAGTTGGTTTTTCTGTTGACCGCATTCCGCACAGATTTATATATATGGCTCTGAATAATTTCTATTGAGGACATCTGCCCGCCCATATAGGTAATGATGTCAGTGATATTTTCACTTCCTTTGATATAGACGATGTAATTTCCTTTACGCCTGACATTTTTGGGAGAAATATCGAGTTCATTTATTTCGGAGATAATTTTTTGGAGGTCATCAGAGAGGCGTTTATGAGGAACGACAAATTCAAGGTGATATTCCTTTTCGGGAGAGGCAACACTGCCGCATACAAGAAAAGCTCCCCGCAGGAAATATTTGATACACTCGTCATCATCAATGTTGGCACGGTTTATTCTGAGATTGGGCTGATTTTTTGAATGTCCGAAGAGAGAGAAAATTCTATCACAGTCGCCGGTGTCAGGGACGGATAGGGAATAGATATTTTTTTCACCGCCACGGCGTGTCAGTTTTACGTTTGTATCAACGATAGCACCCGTGAGAGAAGAGAGCATTTGTGAAAAAGCAGTTGCAACAGACTTACTTTCGGTTGAAAAGGAAATGTCATTTGCAGAGAAGTTTTTTGCAAAAAGGAGCATTCCATAGACCAGAGCCGTTTTCTGTTCATCAGTGAAAACAGGAGCAGTGCATAATTCTGATTTGGTTTCTTTAGAAAAGGACATTATTTTCCCGCCTTATTTACATCTCTGTGATATACAGCGGCATTCTGACCGCTTTCTGTGATATGCTTGTGCAAGACTCTTGCAAGGGTGACAGAGCGGTGTTTTCCGCCGGTGCAGCCCACAGCGATAACAAGCTGACTTTTACCCTCTGCCAGATACAGAGGCAGAGAGTAATCTATAAGAGCAAACATTCTTTCAGCAAAGCCTCGTGACTGTTCAAACTGCATGACATAGTCAAATACACAGTCCTCAAGACCGGTATGTTTTTTCAGTTCGGGGACATAGTAGGGATTGGGCAGGCATCTTACATCAAAAACGAGGTCTGCTTCGGCAGGAATACCGTGTTTAAATCCGAAGGACATACAGGTCACTGTCATGCTGTGAGAACTGTTTTCAAGAAAGGTGATAGAGATTCTTTCTTTAAGCTGTGCATTCGACAGAGAGGAAGTATCAATGATATAGTCAGCCTTTGCCCTCACACGCAGAAGAAGTTCTCTTTCAAGTCGAACCGCTTTTTCAACAGAGCCGCTGCAAATATCAGTCAAAGGGTGTTTTCGTCTTGTTTCGCTGAAGCGTTTGAGAAGAACATCATCTTTGGCATCAAGAAAGAGAATTTTATAATCTTTTTTTTCGGCAGAAAGCCTGTCTGTTTCATCAAAGAGAGATTCAAAGCTGTCGCCGGCTCTTATATCGGTAACAATGGCAACTTTTTTCATTTTCGCATCAGAGGACTTTTCACACAGTTCATAGAATACGGAGATGAGTGCAGGGGGAATGTTATCAACACAGTAATAGCCAATATCCTCCATATTTTTCATAGCGACTGATTTTCCGGCACCCGAAAGACCTGTTATCATAATAAATTCCATAATATACCAATTCCTTTTATTCCACGAATTTGATTTCGCAGCAGAGTTCCACGCCCTTTTTTTCAAGGACAACTTTTTTTATATATTCGACAAGCTGTTTGACATCTTCGGCAGTGGCATTGCGGTCATTGACGATAAAGCCGGAATGTTTTTTGCTGACCTCCGCACCGCCTA
>DBXL01000096.1:1822-4933 GCA_002309275.1 Ruminococcaceae bacterium UBA1213
TTGATAGGCTGTTTGGATTTACGTTTATCCATAAGCTCCTGCATTCTGTCATTGATGATAATTTGCTGTTCAGGTCTGAGTGTAAAAGTGACGCTGAGGATAATATTTTCAGTGTCAGTGAATACACTGTGACGATAGCTGAAATCAAGTTTATCTTTTTGACAGGTTTTAATATTGCCGTCTTTGTCCATGAAGGTGACTTCAGAGATAACGTCTTTCATTTCACCGTCATATGCACCGGCATTCATATAAGCAGCTCCGCCGACAGAGCCGGGAATGCCCCATGCAAATTCCAAACCGCTGAGAGAGTTTTTTCTTGCAAGCACGCAGGCACTTGCAAGAGATGCTCCCGCACCGCAGGATATTTTATTATCTTCAATGCTCATTTCTGTAAAAGTTCCGCCGAGCTTGATAACAATGCCTTTAAAGCCGTTGTCCGAAACAAGCAGATTAGAGCCTAAACCGATGATAAAACAGGGGATATTGTTTTGTTTGCAGAGAGAAGTAATTTTTTTGAGAGCCTCAACGGTTTTCACTTCACAAAAACAGTCGGCATTTCCGCCTATATGAAAAGTAGTGTGATTTTTCATAGGCTCATTGGGATAAGAAATAATATCCTGATCTTGCAGAAGCGTTAAAAAATTTTCGTTCAACATAAAAAACTCCTTAAAATTTAGAATGCAATAGTCTGTGTACCGCCGTCTTCTTCGGGATATTCAAGACCGAGAAGCTGGAAAAGCTCACGAGCGGCGTTGTAGCCCATTTTACGCTGACGGTTATTCATAGCGGCGACCTCAATAATAACAGCAAGGTTTCTGCCGGGCTTGACGGGGATAGTGACAATAGGCACTTCATTGCCGAGAATTTCGGTTTTTTCACTGCTCATGCCCATTCTGTCATAAACTTTTTTGTTATCCCAGAGTTCGAGGTTGATGACCATATCAATTTTTTCTGTAAGCTTGACCGCACCCATACCGAAAAGTCTTCTTGCATTGATAATTCCTATGCCCCTCAGCTCGATAAAATGACGGATATTTTCGGGAGCAGAGCCGATAAGCTGTTTATTGGAGATACGTCTGATTTCAACGGCATCATCAGCAATAAGTCTGTGACCTCTTTTGATAAGCTCGATAGCGGTTTCACTTTTACCGACACCGCTGTCGCCGACGATAAGCAGACCTTCGCCATATACTTCCACAAGAACGCCGTGACGTGTCACACGGGGAGCAAGCTCATTGTTCAGCAGGGATACAAGAGAGGCGGAGAGAGTGGAAGTGGCCTCCGTTGAACGCAGGACAGGAATTTTATACTTGTCAGCGGCAGACATAAGTTCGCTGTAGGGGATAATACCTCTTGTAATGATGATGGCGGGGGGCTGGAGAGCAAATATTCTTTCAATAACATAAACTCTCTGTTCGGAACTGAATTTATTCAGGTAGCTGTTTTCAGTATTTCCAAAGAGTATTATACGTGAATTATCAAAAAAGTCAAGATACCCAGTCAATTCCAGACCGGGACGTGTAATATCCTTTGAAGAAACGTGTATTTTTTCAGGTTCATTGGGCATGTAAGCGACATCAAGTTCCAATTCTGAAATAATTTTTGCCAGATTGACAGAAAATTTTGTTTCCATGAGAACACCTCCGATAAAATTTAAAAAATGTCAACAAAATTCTATTTAACATTATACAATATTTTTATTGAATTTAAAAGAGTTTTTTTATAATTTATAAAAAGACTTTTGTTTATGGAAGAAATGTGATATAATGAGGAATATCAAAAACAATGTGGTGGGTGCGTATGCGAATATTGATTTTTACAGAGGTAATTGCTCCGTATGTATGCGGGGTATCGAGTTATGTTGACGTATTGAGAAAAGGATTGGAAAAGCTGTCACATGAAGTGGTGATAGTGACATCATCGCTGGAGGCGGAGAAACCGTATTATAAGAATCATATTATAAGATGTCCTGCAAAAAAAGTCAATAACAAATACGGACGTGAATGCAGGAAATTTTCAGATGAGAATGTGATACAGTTCATATGTGCATTGAAGCCGGACATAGTGCATATACATACAGATACCAAGATAGGATATATGGGGCTTGAGGTGGCAGACCATGCGAAAGTGCCGGTTGTATTCACGATACACGATTATTTTCTTGACAGGTTTGCGGCAGAAAACAGAATTGTATGGAAAGTAAAGACATTTTTTGAAAAGCGGCATTTTGTGGATATGCTGGATAATGCGGATGCAGTGACATCATCATGCAGTCGAGCGGAGATGTTTGTAAGGCGAGCCAAGAGGAGAAATGAAGTGAAAGTAGTGCCGTGTGCGACAGACACAGAGCTTTTCAGTTACAGAAGATACAGTGAGAGAGATGTGGGAAAAATCAGGGAAAAGCTTGGACTTGATAAGAATTCGGTTGCAGCGGTATTTGCAGGCAGTCTTTCTGTTGAGAAGAATTTGGAATTTGCGTTGTCTGCATTTTCCAAGTATATCAAAAAGACGGATAATGTGCAGTTTCTGATAGTGGGTGACGGCACAGAAACGGAATATTTAAAAGAGCTTTGTGTCAAGCTGAAAATCGAAGACATGGTAATTTTCAAAAGCAGCGTACCAAATGCAGAAATGCCTGCCATATATTCGGCATGTGATATGTATGTATGCTCATATGATGACGGTTTGATGTCGATGTCATTTGGAGAGGCTATGTCTTGTGGATTGCCCGTAATGGTAAAGGAAGATAATGAAAACATTGCATACAGCATGGTAGAAGACGGGGTAAACGGATTTGTCTATAAGAATGAAGAAGAATTTGCGAATTACCTGAAAACATTTTCACAGCTTTCATTCAAAGAAAAGAGGTATATCCGCAGCACCGTCAGAAAAACGGTGTTGAAAGATTCCTGTACATCTATGGCGGAAGAATACATAAAGATATATAACAGCATTATCTCTGAAAACGAGTAAAAAAACAGGCTCTCCGAATTTTTGAGGAGAGCCTGTTTTTAATTATTTTTTATTTCTGTTGGATTTTTTTCTGCCTGAATTTTTTCTGTTTGAATTTCTTTTGCCTGTATTTGTTTTAGGAGAATCAGGAGTTTCAGG
>DBXL01000187.1:0-6442 GCA_002309275.1 Ruminococcaceae bacterium UBA1213
TGTGAGTATCAAAAAGATTTGAACTTTGTCACATTCTCTTTTCATGGAATACAGCGGCTTTTCTATCCTGTCCGTGAAAAGAAAAAGGCTTGTTGTCGGTCTGACTTCAAGCCTTTGTGAATATTTCCGCTGTCGTTGTCAAATGATCCAGCGGTTTTTTTTTCGGGTGAAATCACTTTTTTAAAAGTGATTGATTTACACTCAAATCCGATTTTGTACGACATTATGACGTACAAAATCTCTGCTTGCAACCCCTCAAAATACTGTAAAAATTATAGTAGCCGTTCACAATTTGAATTATGAAAATTTCTGCAAAAACTTTTCTTTCTCTTTTTGCTCTGTGGGTGTCAACAGGTTTGCAGTCCTTGCAAGCTCGTTGTAGATGTGTGTTAGCCTGTCGAACTGAATAACCGCTAACACGGCATTATCAAGGCTCATTTCTCCATTTGCCGCCTTAACAAGTCCCCTTGCATTGTTCATTATTGCCTTTATGTCGTACTGTTCAATCTGATGTATCACGGCTTTCAACTCTCTTTCGGCTGTATTTTGTATCAATTTTATCAAAAATCATTCTTTTGTGTCAACTGAAAATGTAATATGTAATACATTACACCGTATTACAGCGTATTACAAATACAGCGGCTATATTTTATGCCGCTGTTCCTCTCTTTTCATGGATATATGCAACAGGCTTTTAAAATGCTCTGTATGCCCTCTCAGACGTTCCACAATGCCCGATACAGCGGTTAGGCATATAATTACACCTTGAAAGAAAAAGGCTCTAAAAACGGCTGTATTTTGAATTGTTGGAGAATGTTGGAGAATATCGGCGGTCAGAGTTCCCCCGATACTTCCAACACGGATATAAAAGGCGTTGCCGCTGTTGCCGTCAATGTATCAATATCAATTTAAAGTATCAAAAATACTGTATTTATATCAAGATAACCGACCATAGAAATAAATATTTATTTGCATTTTAAAAATCAATATTGAGATGTCAGTTTCTGATATTATTTTAAATACATTTATTTTGATATTAGAAAATCAAGCCGTAAATGTAAATAAAATACATTTTACGGCTATCGGAGTATCTTTTTTGAATTGATATGGTAATATCGCTGAATGTTTATTTAGCTACTTTTTTTGTCACTATAAGGAAGTGATGTCATATATTGTTCAATCCATTCCCAATTAGGACTTCCATCAGCATTTACTGGAAGTTTTATAGGCATATCAGCTACGATATTGCTATATACTGCTCTTCCATAGTTATATTTGTACTGTTCTTTCATAATCAAAGTGGCAATAAAGATGCCTATGTTACTTGACAACGGAAATTTGGGTAATAATATATTTACCCTACCATGACTTACTGAATAAAATGCTTTTGGCTGATAGAAAGCGTTTCCAAACATATCTACGGTTAGACAGTTAGCATCAAACATTTTAGCTTCTCCATCTCCATTACTATCGATAAATCCTACAAGTCCATTGTTTTCTTTACCAGAAGATATAAGTCTAACGTCACCATATTCCATTTGATTCAATTTTATATCACCCGTTGAAAGAACAATTTCAAATAAATCTACAATTTTAAATTGTTGCCAGTCAACATCTTCAAGCAACATCTGTTTATCGGTATCCATGTTAGCATTATCTTTGAGCCAATTTCTAAAATCATCGATTTCCACTTTATTGGTAAATATTTTTATTGTATCCTTATCACCATCAGTAATTGTCATGATATCGTTAATCTGATTATCCGTATCTTTTTCAAGCGATTTCATATAATTTTCCATCCACTTCCAATCGGGATTTCCATTGTCATCTACTGGAAGCATGATAATTTCATTTGGCAAACTTGTTCGATATTTATGAGAGTGGGAATACTTATACTTGTGCATGTCTAAAATGGAAACAACAAAAGGTCCAGTAAGATTGTTTATGTTTTCGTTGTATCCTACTGATGTTGTAGTGGAACCTATAAAATCATCTGCAACATAATTTGTGTATCCACAGGAACCATCACCATCACAAATAAACACAATACAATTACCTTTGGATAATAACGCATCATCACGTTTTACTTTACGCATAACACCATTTTCACTTTTTTTTGCACCACGATAAAATACATCATTTCCTTCCTGAAGCAAAGAAGCATTTCCACATTTGCAAGGTTCTATACGAAACAAATCGGATATTTTGAATGTACCCCATTTTTTATCTGTAAGTTTCATAATTATTCCTCACCTTTCTCTTCCTCTTTTTCGGGTGAATTGTTATCTGTAAAGAGCAGGTTGTTATCGACCATATACTGGAATAACTTGTAATTCCTCATTGTTTTTATAAAATCAGCGTTTGTCAATTCATGATAATCCGTCTTTACGTAATCGAGAATATTCCAGTCCATATTATCCCAAACTTTTACAGGTGTCATAATTGGTATTTTGTTGCCATTACTGTCCAAAGCTAAGACTTTTTGTCCTTTAACTGTTTTTTCTTTCCACTTGGGATTGCCATGCTTATCTTTTTTCTGTTTCATGATTGTATGAGGATTGTCAAATATCTTTATGGAAATGGATTTAATTCCACCATCACGAATATCTTTTTTGAATGAAGATGACGGTATCATTGTAGCTTGGGTTACTGTTTCATTAGGGAACGCCGCATTGTAGGCTTGTGTCAATGCTGTTAATTTTCCAAAATCATTCTTGACTGTTTTGTCCATATCTGACAAATACATATCGTGATAACCCCTTTGGGGCTCATACCAACTATTTTTAAATTCAAAACGACCATGCTTATTAACCATCTTGAATCCATCTTCACGCCAATCTGCAAGGAATGTTTTTCCGCCGTTTTTCAAAAAATCCTGATGCTTAACATGAGCTTTAAAAACTAATATGCAAGTACCTACAGAAGCACCGCTGTTACAAATATTGGTAAATAATTGGGTTGGCATAAGGATACTTGCTAGCAGAGCATGGTCTTCAAGGATTTTTTCTTTATAAGCATTCTTTTTTGCACCTTGATTAGATACAGGCACTATAGCAAGACCTATACCACCTTTTTTCAAATACTTTAATTCAGCACCAATAAAATCGTATTCCTCATAATCTTTTCCATATGGAGGATTTATCATACCAATATCAGCACCATTGCTCTTAAAAATCTCATTTATCACAATATTTTTAACACGTTTTTCGTAATCTCCATCAGGCTCTTTAGAAGATTTCGGAACACTAGACAAAATATCTTCATACAACTTATGATATAATTCTTCATCTTTGTCATACAAACTACAGAGTTCTGAACCAAATGTCTGATTGTCATCCGAAACACTTGAAACAAGACTGTCAAGATTATATAACCTTGAACTACCGTCGCCATGGAAATTCATATTGGCGTAGGCAAGCATAAACATATTTGGAGCTTTTTCAACACCGATAAGACAATTTTTTCTAGCCATTTCCTTTGCATGTTTTCTCTGTTTATCACTTAAAGAAACGTCATTATCTATACTTTTGTCGATATATTTAAGTGCTGCTATAAGAAATCCACCTGAACCCGTACAAATATCCAAAATAGTTGTATTTCTATCTATTTTCTCTCCCCTAAAATACTCAGCAATATCACAAAACAGGCGTGTTACATGGTTTGGTGTTAAAACAATACCTTTCTTTTTATCAGACGCATAATAAACCAAGAAAAGAGAATAGAACGTTCCCATAACATCTATACCCTTATCTTTGTATTTATCATAAACTTTAATAATATGATTATAAATTGAATAGGTAACACGTGAAAGAATAGTATCGCCACCTTCGGCAAAAAACTTTTTATCGCTTTTATCCTTATCATCCCATTCTGTCAAGGTGTTACTTATTTGACTGGTCAAGTGTGATTTTATAAGAATGCTTTGAACATATTCTCTTAATGTTGCAATCTTTTCAGCAGGCATTCCTTTTTTGGAATCGGTAATAATACCATATTTTGTATTATCATTATCCTCTAATAAAGCTTTCTCGATATCTTCTCTATTGATAATATCTGTGCCATTTTTTACTTTTTGGTAAAGGTTAGATTTTCTATTAGTAAGTGCTAAAGCTACAATAGAAACAAGTCCTAATCTGTCTGCATCGTCAACGCCGACTTTATATAAGAACCTCGAACTGGTTTCAGCATATTTACGAAGTTCATCATAAATCTGTTCATAGGTACGTTCTATATCACCTTTCAATAAAGCAATTTTAGACTTGTAGTCCGACAACGACAAAAGTGCATTTGTATAATTACCACAACATATAATTTTAATGTCTTTTACATCACCATTCTTCGGGAAAAAGAATGTAGCTGACTGAAAATTTCCAACTGTACCATCCGAAAAGTTCGCAATGGCAATAACATCTTTTTCAGATTTGAGATGTTCTGCATACCAAAGTACATCATCAATCGGACACTTATATAATCTTGATACATCATATCCGTTTTTAATGTATTCCTCTATATTGTCGTAACCACTAAACATCGTGGTAGGCTTCTTATCTTTGTCTTCTATGACTATATAAAAATCAGGTGTATCTATGACAAATTCAGGTTTACCTGCATTTCCTTTAAGGCTTTTAGAAGCATTCTCAAGCAATTCGGTCAAGGTAGTATTAGCACAAGTTCCCCCCGTATATGAATTTTGCGAATACCATACAACTTTATCGTTGTTTTTGGTATCAGCCGTAACAGGATACCCTTTATCACCGCTTGTAAGTAATGCTAATACCAAATTATCTGTATTTACTTCTGGCATATCCCAACACATCCTTAATTTACAAAAATTATACACTACACTTATTCTATAATACTCAATATTCAATCGCAAATCAAGCATTTTTTGATATTTTATCGTTATTTATTTATCAAAAAAATATTATTTTCATAAACAAAAAACTCAATAAATTTTATTCTTAAGAATTTTAAGTTCTCTCTCATGTTCCTTGATAGCATTTTCTATCCTTTTGCGGTTATCCCCTGTACTTTTTGTGAGTGCTGTTTTAAGGCGTTCTAACCTGTCCTTTGCCGCTGTCAATTCTGCTTTTTTCGGCTCTGCTGAATAGCTGTAACCGCTTTCAGCGGCTATTTTTATTGCTCTGTCGGCTACTTTGTCTAAATTCTGCTTGACGGTCTGCACAAATATTCCCCCGTCATTAACAAGGCTGTCTATAACTTCAATAGCCGTGAAAAAGAGTTGATACGGCGTTATTCCATACTCAGCGGCTTTTATAATATCCGTCATGCCCTGACTTGCTTTCAAGCGGTTTTCTTGATACTGCTTGTATATATTCTCTGTCCGTTCGCTGTCTATGTACTGTGGTTTAAGGCTGTTTTGCACTTGTTGCAACGGAACGGAGGGAGGCTCTTGGGCGTTTCCCTCTCTGATCGTAACGCCTGTATCAAAAATACTGTCTAATTTCCTGTTGTAGTCAATCGGCATATTATCCCCCTTTTGTTATAACACCTCGTCATCATCTGCACTTACACTTTGCATTAAAACCGTGTCGGTGTCATCATCTGCATACAATTCATAGCTTTTTATCTTCATCAAATCGGTGTCGGGTACTGCTTCGGCTTCAATTTTTGCCTTTTTCTTGCTTTTTGCATTTTTACCGCCTGTTCCGCCTGTTGCGGCTTTTCTTGGAGTGTTGGCGGTGTTGGTTGATGTGCTGTCGCTGATTTCTCCCAATTCCGAGAAATAGTTGAACATGGCATAGAAATTATATCCGATTTTACCGCCTGTCCTACCGTTACGATTTTTTAATATAACTGCTTCTATCTCTCTTGGGTTCTTGCTCTTTGCCGTGTCAACGTCAAAATCCTTTGCACCTGTTCCCATAAGCTGTAAACCTATCAACACATCTGTTGAATACTCAATAGCACCGCTTTCCTTGAATGCCTGCATTGATACTTTATTGCTGTAATTCTCACGATTGAATGAAGAAATCACAATAACAGGTATCTTGTAATCTCTTGAAAGTCGCTTTAATGTCAATATTGCATAGTCCGTGTTGGTCTTGTCTGTTCCTCTCTCACTATGCGGCATAAGTATTTGAAGATAGTCCACGATAACAACAGGCGGCTTATTGCCTTTTCTGATATGCTCTTTCACCTGTTCAACAATGGTGTCAGCTCCTACATTCCCCATTCCCTCACGAATAAAGAGATTTTCGGCTATATTGTCATAGTCATTTACAGCGGCTTTTATCAATTCTCTTTCGGTCTGATTGTAAAACGGGTATTTTTTGCCCGTCATTATCCCCCTCGTTGTTTTGGCGTTCTTAACATCTCCCCTTGTTGCAATTACTCTTTTCAAGGTGTTGCGGCTTATGCTTTTGGCAATAAGTTCATTTTGCGACATTTCAAGAGAGAATATCAATACTTGGTGTCCGTA
>DBXL01000187.1:6487-8127 GCA_002309275.1 Ruminococcaceae bacterium UBA1213
GCACCGATACCATACAAGCCCTCATAAAATCCCCCGTCAAGAATATCATCAAGGGCTTTAAAGCCTGTCGGTATGGCTTCCGTGTTGACATTTGCGGCTATGCCGTCTATAAAGCCGCCTAACAACGCCTTTGCACAATACGTCTGTTTATATTCAACATTCTCTTTTTCTCCGTATTCTTTAATCAGCTTGTCAACATTCTCCATGCCGTACAATACCGCCTTTTCAAACTCTGCTTTATTTGACATCAAGGCTTCGTTGCTGTCCTTATGCTCTCCGCTTGGATTGTACACACAAAATGCAATACTACGCTTGCAAAATCCGTCTATCAAGGCATTTTTAGCCTTTTCCCCTGCTTTGTCATTGTCGAGAGATATAATAAATTTCTGCTTTTGGGCGTTGCCGCTGTGGTCTAACACCTTGAAAAGAGAATTGATGTTGCTTGCACTTCCTAAACCTACGGCATTTCCCCCAACGTCAATAATGCTCAATGCGTCTATTTCTCCCTCGACTATGTACAAAACAGGCGTGTTATTAAGTGCTTTTTCGTTGAAGATATGCACATTTCCGACTTTTGATTTTACATACTTGCTTTGATTTTCGGGTATTACAGCGGCATTTCTTGTATCTCTTGCAAGGTATGAAGTCCTTGAAGTCGGTATTATCAATCTTGGTGTCGGCGGTGCTTTTGGTGCTTTCGGGTGTGTCCATTGCGGAACATATCCGACTAAAAAGCGGTTGAGAGTATCAAGTGAAATTCCCCTGTGATAGTCCGTTTCCTGCAAATGCCTGTTGCATTCACGATAAAAGGCGGTATAATCTGCAATTTCTTCTTTCTTGGTGCTGTCTGACTTGTTGCCGCTGTCAACCTGCTCTTTTTTGGGCGGCTTGCTCTCTCCGATACTCACGGTATAATCATCTTTGCGGCTGTTCCTGTCCGTTCCCTCGTATGATATAACATCATTCCAGCCTAATTCATGCCCCTTGTTACTGCTGTCTATGCTTATCCCGTATCTTTTGGCGGCGTGCTGTACTACCTGTCTTTTGTCTATGCCCTCTACTTGCTGTATCAAGTCGAAAATATCGCCTTTTTGCTGACATGAAAAGCAATAGAAATGATTTTCGTATATCGTTAATGCTCCCGTTGCCTTTGCTCCCTGTCCACTTCCACAGAATACACACTCATATTGCCCTCTTGTCTTGCTCTTGGTCAACATTTCCTCTGCATAGTCTTTGATGTGTCCTTTGAGTTCCTGTACTGCTCTTTCAAATTCCATTTTTCAATCTCTCCTTTGACTTTATTCTACAATGCCCCTCAGACGCTCATATAACGCCCACAGCGGCATTTAAACGGGTTAGGAGTATAAATATACCCCTTGACGTTTACCCCCTCTAAAAACACGCTCTACGGCGTTCTACGGCAAACACGATTTTTCGTGTATATATAATTCTTTCAAAGAATATTATCACATCAATTTTTATCTGCATATCAACCCCCATTCTAAAACGCTCATATACGCCCGTATAACGCCGCTGTACGCCCCTCAAACGGGTTAGGAGTATAGTTATAGCCCCCTCGATAAAAAGTCGCTCTACGTGGCTCTACGGCGTTTCTACGGCTATGTCCGTTTTTTTGTACT
>DBXL01000187.1:8214-11196 GCA_002309275.1 Ruminococcaceae bacterium UBA1213
CGCATATCTCAACAGGCTTTTTTGAAATGCTCGGACATCGTACAGCATGGCTTATCTCTGCAAATATTTCCCAAAATGAAATTTTTCGGCTAAATTCTTCAAAATCCGTCAAAAATCGCTTTTTTCGGGTGGAGGGTGTGAAAATTCCCTATACGTTCAAAAAGCTGTGAGGGCTGTAACGGTATTGTCCGATAATCCCCCATTTGATTTTTAGGGGGGGGAGTATCCATTTTTGAATTGTCCTTGTTGGGTGTCGGTCTGACTGCTCGACAGTTCCCCGACAGTTCACGAAAAAAAATATTTAGAATTATGCGGAATGAATACTACACGGCGTTCAGTCCTTTGCAGTTCCAAAAGTTTCCATTGTTGCCCCTGTCCTGTTGGTTTTCCCTGTGAGTAAACCGTGAAAAAAGAGTGTTTTCATTTTGGTGAGTTTCTTTGAATCTCGGGCGGCTCTTTCTTTCTCGGTTCTATTATAACACACGAAAAAACTCCCACGTTTTTTTCGTGTGTTACTAACTATTCTAGTTATTCTAGTTATTCTAGGAAATTTCACCCCCTCTGACACCGCATGAATACTGGACAAAATTTTTTTTTTGCAACTAGCTACCCCCCTCTCTGCAACTAGCTACCCCCTCCTCTGCAACTAGCTACCCCCTCCTCTGCAACTAACCATCCCCGATTTTCCATGAATTACCATTAGAAAAAGGTGCTTTTGGGTGTGATTTTGGTTAGAAAAAATAATTCTATAAAAGAAAATACAGCGGTCAAAAGTGAATACTTCTAACCGCTGTAAATTTATTTTCCTACTTTTTTCTTGCCCTTGGCTTTCTCTCTCTGCTTTTTCTTTTCCTTGTTTTCGGCTATGCGTTCCGCCTGTCTTTCAAGTCTTTCGGTTTGGTCGGGATAGTCTTTCCAATCAATTTTTATCATCAAGCGGCTGAATGTATCAAAATCAAGTTTTTCAAGTTCTTCATCTGTCAATTCTTTACCGCCGCTGTGTGGGTGGCAATAATGCCAATCAAACGCTTCTTGTAATGCGTTCATATCTCTTTCAAAAGGCTCTATAATCCTTGCCGCTGTGTTCCTGTCCATTTCGTCAACTCTTTCTTTTGTCGGAATGGCTCTTGTAGATTTCAACAAGGTATCGACACTTATAATATTTTCGTTGTCTTTGCCTATGTTGTAATTTTTGAGTATGGATATTTTCAAGAGAAAATCACAGCTTGCAGGATTGTTATTTGAATTTATCTTGTAGTACAAGATCGGGAGGTTCATAATTGTGCTATGTTTCAAGATTTTGAAAAATATTTCGGTAAACTTGAATGTAATCATATTTTTCTTGCTGTCTGTCCAATTCCAATCTTGAAGAAGATTAAAGCCGCCTATCCTCGACTTATACACTTTAACATTTCCGTCTTTGTCAGTAACTTTTCTCTCTTTGTCATAAGATATGGTGCTGTTCAAAATCAGGTTCATATCTTCCTCAAATCTCTTTCGGGCGGTTTTCTTGTCTTTTAATTCTCTGATTGTCATGTAATCATCAAGTGACAAGTTATCTTCCAACGACTTTGCACCCGAAAAAGTGAATATACTTACCAACAAAAAGAGTGCTTGTTTTACTGACGGTCTTAAATTTGCCAGTTTGTCATATTCAACGATATTGCACAAATAGTCCCCGTCTGCTATGTTTGCATTTCCGAATATATCAAAGTTCATGTTATCCCCCTCTTTTGCCCTTGTTGGATAATCATTCATTGCCCTTGTCTGTCTTGTTGTCAAAAAGGTCGGATTTGCTGTGTTGATAAGATGTTCTATAAAACTATTTCTTTTAACTGTCCCTTTTTTTTTACTGTCGGGCGGTGTTGGCGGCTCATACCATTCCGCCGCCTTTTTCTGAAAAAGCTCTATAAGTTCCAAATTATCCAATCTGTAATAGTCATAAGCGGTCATTTGAAGTTTTAATATTTCTTGAAGTTTGCCCCAACAAGTTCCCCAACAGGGCGTTTTAAGTTTCTCTTTTAACTCTGTATCGGGTACAAAATACCAATCGTTATGTCTTATTTCTTCTTCAATTTCTTCTTTTGTGATAGCGTTCAAAATTTCGTGTACATCTGACAAAATAGCCTGTCTTACTTTTTCGCTGTCGCTGTCAGAGAGTTTTAATATAGGTGCTAAATCGTCTGGAACGCCCTCACGGGTATAAGTCATATTTATATCTTTGCTGAATGATAATATATATCTTCTGTTGGCTCTGAAATAGATTTCTTCTATTTCGGCAAAAGATGTTAAACTTTTTACTTGCTCTTTTTCTTTTTCGGTCAATACTTTGTTTATTATCATGCCGTTATCCCCCTTGTTTTAATCCAAATCTATTTGGTCATGCTTTATCAGGTTTTCCAAATCTTCAAGAAGTGCATAATATCCCGTTTTGTATCCCTGTTTAAATGCGTTGTCATATATTGTCATGTATGCGTAATCAAAATTACTGTTTTCACGGAGTTCTTTCGGCAAATGCTTTTCAAAAAGTTTGTCTATTTTTCCTGTTGTCTTTTCGTAACCCTCGTTGAGTGTGTCAATGCCTAATGTATCAACATCAAGAGTACTTCCACGATTTTCCAAAACCCACAAAATAGCCGCTTTCAATTTCTCGTATGTTTTGCCGCTGTCCCCGACAGTTTCAACAGGCTCTTTGTCTTTCGGCTCTGTCGGTTCTCCCGATACCAATTTTCTTACATCGGCGGCATTGATATAATAATTCCTGCTGACTTTGACGGCTTTCAATTTGCCTTGATTTATCCAACGTCTGACAGACTGAAAATGTACTCCGACAGTTTCCGCAACCTCGAAAATAGTATAATATTTTTGTCCCTCTATAATCTTCATTTCTGCACCTCATTTTATTAAAATTTCGTCAATGCACTCTTTCACATTCACGTTGTGTGATACCCTAAAATATGAACGGCTCAGGAGGTCGCAAGC
>DBXL01000187.1:11271-11771 GCA_002309275.1 Ruminococcaceae bacterium UBA1213
AAAGAAGAAAAAATGTATTGTTTAGGCTTCCATTATATCAAATGCCGCTGTATCTGTCAATCATTTTTGCAGTTTTTTGTTGATTTTTGAAATAGGAATACAGCGGCTTTAAACATTGCTTTCAGAATGCGTTGTAGTGGCTCTCTGTGGCTCTGTACGGCGTTGTAAAGGCATAGGGAGTATAATTATATACCTCACGCAAAACACGCCTAAAAACGCCCGTATTTGAACGCTGTAAACACTCATTTTCCATTGTTCGCCCTCTGTTCGTTCTTGACTTCCTCGGAGTTCGTTCGGAGTTCAATTTTTAGTTTTCTCTTGCTTCGTTCATGCTTCGTCTTGGCTTCCTCACCGCTTTAATTATTTTTCCTCGCTGTTCGTGTTGGTACTCTCTCCGATACCGTTTCGGTATTTTGCCGTGTCCTTGCTCAGACTTCCAACAAGGGAGATATAGCAAGGCTCTGTGAATATTTTTGTGAGTATCAAAAAGATTTGAACTT
>DBXL01000028.1 GCA_002309275.1 Ruminococcaceae bacterium UBA1213
CAAGAGCCTGTATGTATCCTGTCCAAAAATCTCTGACACCGTTCCACAGACCTATTATCAATAAAATTGCCGTCAGCATGACAATATAAAAGGCTGTCATAAATATGATTTTCTTCTTTTTAACGGTCTGCCTGTCCGTAAGACCGAGTTCATATACTCTTTCACGAACAGCCTTCGGATAAAAATACAGTCCGTTCAAAGCATTGTTTCCGACACCTATTTTAACCATCAAAATAAACAGCAGACAATATATCACATTCTGTAAAACATATATCATTCTCTGACACACTCCGTATAAAGCATAGTTATCCTTGAAGGCATTTCTTTTTGTTTAACGACTTTCCAGCCGTTTTCGGAAAGAAATTTGATATATTCTTCCTTTGTCCACTGATGTTCAAATTTAATGCCTGCAATTTTGAGTATATGCGACCATAATTTACTTGTAAAACCTTGTCCCCTGTGTATAAAATTTGGTGCAATCAGTATGCCGTCATCTTTCAGAACCCTGTCAATTTCCCTCAATGCCTTTTCGGGATTCAGCATGACATGAAGTGCATTCGATATAATTACTGCATCAAATGTTTTATCGGCATACGGCAGACTTGTCGCATCTGCTTTTTCAAATTCAAGATTTTCAGGATATTTACCTTTTTTTGCCTCTTTTATCATGCCGTCCGAATAATCTGTTGCGATCATCTTTTTTGCGGAATAAGCAACATTTTTGGCAAGAAGTCCGGGACCTGTCGCTATTTCAAGAACAATTTTATTTTTGATAACTTTCGGTATTCTCTTATACATCATCTGATATATCTTCTTATCCGCCCGCATGAATTTTTCATATACAGGTGCATATATATCCCATATTTTCTTTTTCAAACCTGCCACCCCTCTGCACACTTTTAGGTTAGCTATAACTAACTTATTTCATTCATATTAACATCACATAATCCAAATGTCAAGTTTTTGATATATTCTTTCACGAACGGTTTCCCGCTAAAAATACAATCCGTCCAAAGCATAATTATCTTTTCAGCCAATCGACCAGCTTTTACTTTCTGTTTGCAGTCTGACCATTTTGGCATAAATGCTGTCTTTCTTTAAAAGTTCACTCGGCTTACCCTGTTCATCAGACTTGCCGTTACTTATCACAACGATTTTATCCGCATTTGCCACCGTTCTCATTCTATGGGCTATTATTATTACTGTCTTATTTTTTATCAGCCTTGAAAGTGAACTCTGTATCAGCGTTTCATTTTCCGCATCAAGTGAAGCTGTCGCCTCATCAAGCAGTATAATGGGAGCATTTTTCAGAAATGCCCTTGCAATAGATATTCGCTGTCTTTCACCGCCCGAAAGCTCTCCGCCATTTTCACCAATAACCGTATGATAACCGTCCGGCAGTCTATCGACAAATTCATCACAATGGGCAAGTTTTGCCGCCTGCATTATTTCTTCATCTGTCGCATCTTTTTTGCCGATACGGATATTTTCCATTATCGTATTATTGAAAAGTGTTACATCCTGAAAAACAATGGAATAATAATTCATCAGCGTTTCGGGATCGATTTCGGAAATATTCTCTCCGCCAAATGTAATCGTTCCGCCTGCAGTGTCCCAGAATCTTGCCGCCAGCCTTGAAACAGTCGTTTTACCGCAGCCCGATTCTCCTATCAGTGCCGTTACTTCTCCCTGCTTTGCCGTGAAAGTGACATCTTTCAGAACGCTTTCATCTTCATTGTATTCAAATCCCACATGGCTGAATGAAATGTCAAAATTTTTCGGTGAAAAATCTTTTTTGCCGTCCTGTTTGGGAATGTCATTCATAGCGTTTGTTCTGTCGATATTCACCTGAGCCGCATTCAATGCACCAAGATTGATAAGCGTTCCACTCATTGGTTCATACAGTCTTGACACGACAAGCAAAAACATGAAAAATGTCAATATAGTTATCTCTCCGTTAAGCAAAAGCATACTTCCCGTCAGTGCAGTTGTGGCAATGCCGATTTTCAGAAACATCTGTGAAGGCACTACAAATGCCGCTACACCCAACTCTGCCTCAACGGATTTTTTCTCATATTCACGGATAATGCCGTCTAATTTTTGGATATATTCTTTTTCGGTATTGTTGCTTTTGAGGTCACGCAAGGTTTCTATACACTCCTGCAAACCTTCTTCCATTGCTATTCTTGTATCGTTTTTACTGAAATTGAATTTATTTTGCACTGTTTTGGACAGACGCACCGCCAAAAGTGATACAGGCAATACCCATGTTGAAGAAAGTGCCATTCGCCAATCGAATACAAACAGGGATACCGCTATGATTATCGTAGAAATGACGGAACCGTAATATTGTGCCGCCTGATGTGAAAATGTGTGTTCAATCACCGTGCAGTCGTTGAGTATGGTTGTTGTAAGGTCACTCAAATCTTTCTTTCCGAAAAATGACAGTGGTAATTTTCTCAGAGTTTCCGCCAATGCAATTCTTCTGACACCCGATTCTTTATAAGTTGAAAAGAATGTTGCATTATACTGCCAGAATTGAGTGGCATAAATCAGCAAAAGTGAAATCAATATCCCGACAATATAAAAAATCAGACTGCTTTGAGATATTC
>DBXL01000221.1 GCA_002309275.1 Ruminococcaceae bacterium UBA1213
GGCGGAGAAAAATCACATCACTATCTGCATACATCTTATGTTGCAAGAGATAAGCATTATAAATAATTTCATTCGGCAAAAATAACAATTCCCCTGTCTGTGAGAGCAGTCAGGGGAATTTCTTTGAAAGGGGCTGTTTTTTGTGCAAAAGAAAAAATCAAAAAAGCTGTGGCTGAAAATCATCATTGGAATTGTACTTGCAGTTGTTTTGACTGTCTTGGGATATGTGCTGTATGTTGTTTTGAGTTACAGCAGGATAGAGGATAATACCAAGCTTGATGTAAACGGCACGGCGGAGTTGAATATGCTCAAAACCGACACGGAATACACGGCAGTTACATATAATATCGGATTTGGTGCATATACGCCCGACTTTACATTTTTCATGGACGGCGGTACGCAGTCATGGGCAAATTCAAAAGAGAGTGTCATTGACTGTATCAACGGTGACATTGAAATTTTACAGGAATATCAGGCGGATATTATGCTGATTCAGGAAGTCGATACGAATTCCACACGCAGTTATCATACAGATGAAAAACAGCAGATATGCAGTGCATTTCCCGATATGTCATGTGTGTTTTCGATAAACTATCACTCACCATTTTTATTTTACCCGATAACCCAGCCGCATGGAGCGTCAAATGCAGGAATGCTTACCATGTGCCGTGCAGAGATAACGTCTGCTGTCAGAAAAAGTCTGCCTATATCCGACGGCTTTTCAAAATACATGGATCTTGACCGCTGTTATTCAGTGAGCCGTGTCGGCGTGGAAAACGGCAGAGAACTGGTTATTTTCAATGTCCATACATCTGCCTACGGCACAAACGGAGATTTACAGAAACAACAGCTTACCAAGCTTTTTGACGACATGAAAGAGGAATATGAAAAAGGCGGTTATGTGATATGTGCAGGGGACTTTAACCATGATTTCACGGGCAATTCAAAAGAAGTATTCAATGATGAAGTGCCTGAGGAATATACATGGGCGGCGGCATTCCCCGATGAACTCATTCCCGCACATTTCATAAAGCTGACGGATTATGCAGACGGCATGAAAACCCCTTCATGCAGGAATTGCGACAAGCCCTATAATGAGGACTGTTTCACGCTTACCGTTGACGGCTTTATTATATCGGATAACATCTCTGTCGAATATATGAATGTGATAGATACACAATTCCAATACAGCGACCACAATCCCGTTGAATTAAAATTCAGGCTGAAAAAATAAAAAAGTCTATTGACAAAGGAAATGAAATATGATATATTATACAGGTACAACAAAGTAAAGTTTCGGCTTTCACCTGTAAGGTATCGTCTGTTACGGGTCAATATTATTTCGGGCAGGTTGTTTGTATCTGCTCTGTAATGTTGGCTGCACGGACATGAAAGAAAGTCTGTGCTTTTCTTTATGTTTCAGAAATGTTTTGGAGGTGCGTTGAAATTAGCAAGCAGGAAATTCAGATCAATGAGGAAATTCGTGATAAGGAAGTAAGGGTAATAGATTCAAACGGCGGTCAGCTTGGCATCATGAGTGCCGCACAGGCTCTCGAAAAGGCTACTGCAAAAAATCTTGACCTCGTGAAGATAGCACCGCAGGCAGTTCCGCCTGTGTGCAAAATCATGGACTACGGCAAATATCGTTTTGAACAGGCAAAGCGTGAAAAAGAGGCGAGGAAAAATCAACACGTTGTCGATATTAAAGAAGTAAGGCTTTCTCTTAATATAGATACGCATGATTTTAACACGAAACTCAACCATACGCAGAAATTCATAAAAAGCGGTGACAAAGTGAAGGTGTCGATACGTTTCAGAGGACGTGAAATGGGACATCCGGAGCTGGGTACGGAAATCATGGATAAATTTGCCGAAGCTTGTCAGGAGTTTGCATTTGTCGAAAAGCCTGCAAAGCTTGAGGGACGCAGTATGCTGATGTTCCTGGCACCGAAGCCGAACAAATAAGCAAAATTAAACAAGGAGGACAATCAAAATGCCTAAAATTAAGACTCACAGTGGAGCTAAAAAACGTTTTAAGCTCTCTAAAAATGGAAAGGTAATCCGTGCACACGCAAATAAATCACATATCCTCAACAAGAAGACCACAAAGAGAAAAAGAGGTCTGAGAAAGACAGTTGCTGCTGATAAGACAAATGTAGCAGCTATCAAAAAGCTTATTCCTTATAAATAATTACTGATCGGAGGTATATATAATATGGCACGTGTAAAGGGTGCGTTGGCAACACGCAAAAGAAGAAAAAAGGTTTTGAAACTTGCAAAAGGTTATTGGGGTGCTAAAAGCAAGCACTTTAAAATGGCAAAAGAAGCCGTAATGAAAAGCGGCAATTATGCATATATTGGTCGTAAGCAGAAAAAGAGAGATTTCAGAAGACTCTGGATTACTCGTATTTCCGCAGGCTGCAAGGCTAACGGCATCAACTACTCTACATTTATGAACGGCTTGAAAAAGGCTGGCATTACTCTTAACAGAAAAATGCTTTCTGAAATCGCTATCGCTGATGCAGCAGGCTTTACAGCTCTTGTTGAAAAGGCAAAGGCTGCTCTTTAATAAAACTTCAAATGCACCTGAGTACAAAAAACTTGGGTGCATTTTTCAATGAGCAATGAGCAATGTGCAATGTGCAATGTGCAATGTGCAATGTGCAATGATTTTTGGGAGGGAAGATTTTGAAAAATGTCGTTTTAATAGGAATGCCCGGCTGTGGAAAGAGTACAGTGGGAGTGGTTTTGGCGAAAATATTGGGTTACAGGTTTCTGGATTCGGATTTGCTCATACAGGAAAGCGAAAACAGGCTTTTACATGACATCATCGAGCAGGAGGGCATAGAGGGCTTTGAAGCAATAGAAAATAAAGTGAATGCGTCAATAGATGTTAAAAGAAGTGTCATTGCAACGGGCGGAAGTGTCGTTTACGGCAGAGAGGCTATGGAACATCTGAAAAACATAGGAATTGTTGTATATATCAAACTGCCCTATGAAGAAATTAATCACCGTCTGGGAAATCTCGAACAAAGGGGAGTGGCTATCCGCAAAAATCAGACTTTGAGAGATTTATATAACGAAAGAGTGCCATTGTACGAAAAATATGCGGATATTACAGTTGAGGAAAAAAATTTGACAATATCTCAAACAGCGTTGTATATAAGAGATAGATTGAGGGAATATGAATGATAACAAGCAAGGATAATGAAATCATAAAGCACGTTTCAAAACTGCTTTCAAGTGCGTCTTACAGACGGCAGAGTGAAAGCTTTGTGGCAGAGGGGGCAAGGCTCTGCATGGACGGCGTTTTGTCAGGGGCAGAAGTCAGGGCTTTTTTATATACAAAAAACGGTGCTGAAAAATATCAGAATGAGTTTGAGAAAATATTTTCTGTTTCAGCAAAAAGTTATGAGATAAGCGAACAGCTTTTTAAAAAAATTTCAGATACCAACTCACCGCAGGGATTGTTATGTGTATTCAAAACACTTGACAAAAAATTTTTATCGTATAAAATAGAGATTGGACGGCATTATGCAGGACTTGAAAATATACAGGATCCGTCAAATATGGGAACGATTTTAAGAACTGCTGAGGCACTTGGCATAGATGGAGTGATACTTTCAAAAGACTGCTGTGATATATATTCGCCGAAAGTGGTAAGGGGAAGTATGGGGGCGGTGTTCAGACTGCCTGTAATCATTGCAGAGGACTTCACCGAATACATATCAAAACTTGCCAAGTCAAATATAATGATATATGCATCTACACCGAGAAATGCAGAGGATATTGAAAGCGTAGATTTTTCCAAGGGCGGTGTTATGCTCATAGGCAACGAGGGCAATGGATTGAAAGACGAAACAATAAAAGCGTGTTCCAAGCGTGTGAAAATAAATATGAAAGGCAGAGCGGAATCTCTCAATGCGGCGGCAGCTGCTGCAATACTTTTATACAGATTTCAGCAGTAAAAATCATTGCACATTGCACATTGCACATTGCACATTGATAAGCGGGGTGGTAGTTTGAATGACAGGGCGATATTATGGATATGGCTGCAGGACTGCATAGGCTTTGCGAATGCGAAAACAAGGGCAATGTTTGATTTTTTTGAAAAGCCGGAGGATATAGTTGTTTCTGACGAGAAAGTTCTGAGGGATTCGGGAATTTTTACCGAACACAGCATATATAAAATACTTCAGAAGGACTTCAGATATGCCAAAAAGGTATATACAGACTGCATGAATATGAATTACGGCATACTGACGCTTTTTGACAGTAAATATCCCCGTAAATTAAAGGAGCTTGCAGACTGTCCTTTATTGCTTTATGTTGAGGGAGAAATGCCTGACACGGAAATGAATTATACTGCCATAGTAGGTTCAAGGTATGCATCGGCAGAAAGTAGGAAATATGCCTTTGACATAGCGGCAGGACTTGCATTGAATGATATAGTAGTTGTAAGCGGAGGTGCAGACGGCATTGATACTGCTGCACATAAAGGCTCACTTTCATGCGGTGGAAAGACTGTATGTGTAATGGGCTGTGGTTTGAATTACAATTATCTTCTGAAAAATCTGCCCATGAGAAAGGAAATCGCTCAGACAGGTGCAGTTATCTCTGAATATCCGCCGTATATGTCCGCACAGAAACATACGTTTGTACAAAGAAACAGAATCATTGCAGGCATATCAGACTGTACACTTGTTGTGCAGGCAGGTTCTGCAAGCGGTTCTTTGAAAACGTCTTCAAAAGCTTTTGAACTGAAAAGAAAGGTATTTTTTATAGAGGGCTGTCAGCATGATGAAAAATTTACAGGCTCCAATGCCCTGAAGGAGCATGGAGCGGAATCTGTCACCACTCATGCAGATATACTTGACTGGTATAAAAGAGCAGGGTATATTACAAAAGAATATCCTGCTTTGGAAAAAATTGTTTCAGCGGAGAAAAAAACAGAAGAAAAAAAGCCCGAAAAGGAAAATTTTCATGCAGAAGATAATAAAATTTTGCAGGAACAGTTGACAGAAAATGCCTTTATGGTGTATCATACAATTTCGGATGTACCTGCGGATTCTGATGATATATCAAATCAAACAGGGCTGTCTGCACAGAACGTAAAATCTGCCCTGACGGAGCTGGAGATAATGGGACTGATAGAGGGAGCTGCAGGACGGGGTTATATAAGAAAATAATTTTTTGTGGAGGAAAATTATGTCGAAACTTGTTATAGTGGAGTCGCCTGCAAAGGCAAAGACAATTAAAAAATATCTTGGTTCAGGATATGAAGTAGTTGCTTCAATGGGACATATAAGGGACTTGAACCCTAACAGGTTAAGTGTTGATATAAAAAAGAAATTTGCACCGAAGTATGAGATAATCAAGGGCAAGGAAAAGCTTGCAGATGAGCTTGTAAGGCTTGCCCAAAAAAGTGACTTTGTATATCTTGCAACGGACCCTGACCGTGAGGGAGAGGCAATATCATGGCATCTGGCATATCTTTTGGGGCTTGACCTGAACGATACAAACAGAGTTACTTTTAATGAAATTACTAAAACAGGTGTCAGTACGGGTATGAAAAATCCCAGAAAAATAGATATAGACCTTGTGAACGCACAGCAGGCAAGACGTATTTTAGACAGACTTGTGGGATATAAATTAAGTCCGTTTCTGTCGAAGAAAATCAGAAAGGGCTTGTCGGCAGGTCGTGTACAGTCAGTTGCAGTGAGGATTGTCGTTGACCGTGAAGAGAAAATAAAAGCATTCAAGCCCGAAGAATACTGGAGCATTGATGCCAAGTTGATTCCGAAAGGAAGCAGGAAAACTTTTGCAGCGGCATTTCATGGAAATGCAGACGGCAAAATAAAGATTTCCAATAAAGAGCAGGCAGAAAAAATTCTTGAAGAGATGAAAGACGCACAGCCTTTTGTGGAGAAAGTAAAGCATGGTACAAGAAAACGTCAGCCTGCACCGCCGTTTATTACATCGACTTTGCAACAGGAAGCTTCCAGAAAGCTTGGTTTTCAGTCGAAGAGAACGATGAAAATTGCACAGGAACTCTATGAAGGCATTGATATTCAAGGTATGGGTGCAGTTGGTCTTATCACCTACATGAGAACGGACTCTCTGCGATTGTCGGAAGATGCACTTGATGCGGCAGAGGATTATATTAAAAACACATGGGGTGTGAAATACTTGCCGTCAGGCGGGCACAGGCATTTCAAGTCCCGCTCGAATGCACAAGACGGACATGAAGCAATCAGACCTACAACCGTCACTCTCACACCTGACAGCATTAAAACAAGTTTGTCTAATGACCAGTATAAATTGTATAAGCTGATATGGGAAAGATTTATTGCTTGTCAGATGGCGGAGTGCATACAGAAAACCACTCAGGCAGATATAAATGTCAACGGCTATATATTCAAGGCATCAGGCTATGTAGTGGACTTTGACGGCTATACAGTGCTTTATATTGAAAGTACAGATAACGGTGATGAAGAAAAAGAGAGTGAATTGCCGGAACTCACAAAGGATATGCCCGTGAGAGTAAAGGAAATGCAGCCCAATCAGCATTTCACACAGCCCCCTGCACGTTATACAGAGGCTTCATTGATAAAGGCTATGGAAGAATACGGTATAGGCAGACCGTCAACCTATGCAGCAACTATCTCTACAATCACTTCAAGAGAATATGTCAAACGTCAGAATAAAACGCTCTATCCCACAGAACTTGGTGAAGTAACGACTAAACTCATGGAGGAGAGATTCCCGAAAATAGTGAATGTAAAATTCACGGCACAAATGGAACAAAAACTTGATACCGTTGAGGAAGGCGAATGCGGCTGGGTACAGCTTTTGACGGATTTTTATACAGATTTTGACCAGACTCTCAAACAGGCTAAAGAAGATATGAAAGATGTCAAAATAGAGCTGGAAGAAGATAAAACGGACCTTGTATGCGACAAATGCGGCAAGCCGATGGTAGTAAAATTCGGCAGATACGGCAAATTTATAGCTTGTTCAGGCTTTCCCGACTGCAAGAATATCGTGAAAGTCATAGATATATTAAAAGATGTAAGCTGTCCGAAATGCAGCGGTTCCGTGATTGTCAGAAAGACGAAAAAGGGCAGGTTATTTTATGGCTGTTCCAACTATCCGAACTGCGATTTTATCTCATGGTATCAGCCGACAAATGAAAAGTGTCCCCAGTGTAGCGGAGTGCTTTTCAAGAAAAGGGGCAAGAAACCCGTTTTATTCTGCACAGCAGAGGGCTGCGGCTATTCCATAGAGGATAATTCAGAAGAAACAGAGATTATACAGACAGCCGTGTCACAGACAACATCTACAGAAGAATAAACCAAAAAGACCGCTTATTGATTTTCAAGTCAACAAGCGGTCTTTTTAAAATACGGGTGCAGGGAGCTTGCTCCCTGCCGAGGTCAAGGGCGAGCAGCCCTTGTGGGGTTTGGGGCAAAGCCCCAACATATCATAATTCATTTGACGGCGAAGTTACACCATCAGGGCGTTTAATATCTTTATCGCCAAAGTATATATCATACCATACAAGAAATACATAGATAGTCCAGACTTTACGGCTGTTATCCTCTTTGCCGTTGAAATGGTCATCAAGGTATGAAACAATGAGGTCTGTATTGAAGAATTTCTCTGCTGTTTCGGAAGTGAACATTTCTTTCACTTTATTATAGTAATTTTCATCTTTGAGCCATACTCTTGTCGGCACGGGGAAACCAAGTTTTTCTTTTTGTGCAGTGGCTTTCGGCAGATGTCTTAAAGCAGCCTGACGCATGGCATATTTAGTAGTGCCTTTTGCGATTCTGTATTTTGTGGGAATAGTTCTTGCCACTTTCCATACTTCTTTGTCAAGGAACGGCACACGCAATTCAAGAGAATTTGCCATGCTCATTCTGTCGGCTTTTAAAAGAATATCGCCTATCATCCACAAATTGATGTCGAGATACTGCATTTTAGTCACTTCATCATAGTCTTTCACACGGTCATAGAATTTTTTGCATAAATCCTGCGGGCGTGTCACAATGGAGTTATCTTTTAAAATCTGTTTTTTCTCTGTATCGTCATACATGAAAGCGTTTCCGATAAATTTATCTTCTGTTTTCCTTGCCCCACGAAGAATATAACCTCTGCCCTTGACATGAGGCATTTTTTTAGCCCATTTTGCAAGTGCATAACGCATTTTCTGAGGGATAACAGTCTGATAAAATTTGAATACATGGGGTTCATTATAGACAGTATAACCGCCGAACAGTTCATCAGCCCCTTCGCCGGACAGAACGACTTTTACAAACTGGCTTGCCAGATTGCAGACAAAGTAAAGTGCAATGCATGACGGGTCGGCTAAGGGCTGGTCCATGTGATACTGCACCTTCGGCACGGCTGACCAGAATTCTTCCGAGCCGATAAGATGAGTATGATGATCTACGCCTATTTCTTTGGAGAGGTTTTCCGCCCAGCTTATCTCATTGTATTTTTTGCCGAAGTCAAAACCGACTGTAAAAGTTTTCTGGTCTGCAAAATAGGTTGAAACATAGCTTGAATCAACACCGCTTGAAAGAAAACAGCCTACTTCAACATCACTTATTTTATGGGCATTGACAGAGTTTTCAAAAGCTTTTTCGATATTGTCAATGGCATCATTGATTTTCAGCTTTTTATCAGGCTCAAAAGTTGCCTCAAAATAACGTGTAGTTTTGACTTTGCCGTCTTTGTACCACATATAGTGTCCGGGAAGCAGGCAATATATGCCTTCAAAGAACGTTTCAGGCGGTACGACATACTGAAATGAAAGGTAATTATCAAGAGCTTTGTAATTGAATTTCTTTTTGTATTTGGGAAATTCAAGAATACTCTTTATTTCAGAGGCATAGACAAGCTGATTGTCAATTACAGCATAGTGCATAGGCTTGATTCCAAAGAAATCCCTTGCAATAAATACAGACCTGTCAGTTTTATTGTAGATGGCAAAGCCAAACATTCCACGCAGTTTGTTAAGGAGTTTTTCGCCCCATTCTTCAAATCCGTGTATCAATACTTCGGAATCCGTTTGGGTACGGAATTTATGTCCGAGTACGATAAGCTGTTCACGCAGGTCTTTATAATTATAAATTTCGCCGTTGAACGTCAGGACAAGATTTTCATCTTCATTGTAAATGGGCTGACTGCCGTTGTCGAGGTCGATAATGCTCAGACGTCTGAAACCCATAGAAATATAATTGTCCTTGTCTTTATAATAGCCGAAGCTGTCAGGACCTCTGTGAGTGATAACGTCTGTCATGTTTTCAAGGACTTTATCCCTGTCACTGACTTCACCGGTAAATCCACATAATCCGCACATATTAAAAATCTCCTTTTTTCTTTTTTCCGAAATCATTCTATCACACAAAACGGCAATTTTCAATAAGAAAAATATATTTTTAAAATGTGATTTCAGAATACAGCACAAAAAATCAGATAAAAAGCGTGTCTTTTGGAAATTATTTGACAATCTTTAAAAATTTGTTTTTAAAGATTGAATTTTATGTAAAATCATTATATACTTAAATAAAAACGAAAAGGAGTGGTGTCATGGAGATTTTGGGCAAACTTGGAGTAATGCTGAAAAAATTTTTCAACAGTATGGAATGTTTCAGGTTTGTATTGTTCGGAGCATTGTTTTTTGGAATCGAGAAAGTATCAAATATCACAATGGGGATCATCATGCTGTGGTCGATGTATCTCGGAGTATATAGGCTGATTATCAAAGGCGGAATCAGGCGTATCAGATACAGGAAGATTATATATTTGTTTTTAGGATTTGCACTGCTGACGGTGCTTATACATTCGGAGAGAAATCTTGCAGATAATCTGGTTATCGTGTATGTGATGGCGGTGTACTTCTTTCAGGCATACGGGCTGTACTCGGAAAAAAGCAATTCACGGTGTCAGAGGGAAATTAAAAGAATACTGCAGTTTATTGTGATTGCGACAAGTGTGATAATGATAGTCGGCTTTATAGGTCTTGCATTTTTCCCGAAAGGCATGGAATGGGAGGGAATGTACTTTGTTGTACATGAAAGCAGATTTGTGGGAATCCTGTTCAATGCCAATGTAGCAGGCTTTTACGGAGCAATGGCAGTAATTGCCTGTCACATACTCTGGAGGATTATCAGGGCAGAGAAAAAACTCTCTGTAAGGAGAAAAATATTGTATATATGCTGTATTGTGATAAATGCAATCGCCCTGTTTTTGTCGGATTCAAATGCAGCCCTGCTGTTTCTGGTGGCATACTGTTCATTTGTGATGTTCTATATACTGTTCAGGGACTTCGGCAAAAAAAGAATGCGTTGGTTTATTCTGAGAATCACTGCAACATTGCTTTCATCTGTGGTTATCATAACGTCACTTATATTTTTCAGAGTCCTCACACAGAGTCAGGTATCTCTTGCAATCACTTCCGGACAGTCGGAAGCAGAGCTTTTAACAGGAACGGTTTCAAAAGACGGCATTGTTGAACTGAAAGATGATGAGTGCAGAGAAAATATGTTTGGTCACGAGAATGCAAACATTGACAGCGGACGTTTTAAAATATGGATACAGGCAGTGGAAATGTTCGAGAAATTCCCTCTTCTCGGCATAGGCAAGGCAAATATAGTTGACTATGGGGATTTATATGTAGGCGGATTGAAATACAATGATTTTCATAACGGAATGATTACTCTGCTGATAAGTTATGGCATAGTGGGAATCAATTTGTTTATCGTATTCTCTCTGACGATAGCAAAGGATATTTTAAAAGCCATTTTCATGTATAAAAAAAGATGCCGTGATGATGGAAGCGTGCCTGTACTTGCGGCAGCGTTCTGCATATCGTATGTGATATACTCCATGTTTGAGCTTGCCCTGTTGGCAGATTTCTCTTACAGAGTATATATATTCTGGCTGATAATCGGATTTGCAATGAGCTATGTGCAGAAGTACAGCATACAGGCAAGTCTTGATGATACAGACCAGTCTGTAACAGACCTGCCCTCAGCAGTGGAGAATATCCGCCGGAAACGCAGACTGCGATTCCGGGAATTTTCGGCATTGCTGAAAATATACATAGAAAACAATCCGAAAGTAGAAAAGCTCCTGCATAAAAATGAATAAAAAAGAATGTCTGTAAGCCGTTTTGGTTTACAGACGTTTTTTTATATAAACAATCTTGAAATCCCCGTCAATATGAGGATAGTGCCGGAAAACATACTGAAATGTTTTTCTTTCAGATGCCGTGCGATATGTGCTGCAGCGAATTCTCCGATATACAGGGAAAGCATTTGTAAAATACCGCATATTATCGGAACGAGTATGCCATTGCTGCCAGCCATTCCGGCGGTCATTCCTACCATGAAGCAGTCTATTGACATGGCAAAGCCGATAAAACAGGCTTCTTTGCTGTCGATATTATGGGAATTGTCCCTGTCGCATTCAACAGGCTCTCTGTTGAGAAATGCACTTGCAAGCATATATAATCCCAGACCGCTCAGCAGTGCCGCACCGATGATTCGTCCGAGCATATCGGAAATGACGTTGATAAGAACTCTTCCGAAACATACAGCAATGCTTGTCACAGCAAAGGATATGATACACATAATCAATTTAGCTTTAAAAGGAGTTTTTATTCCCGAAAAACTGCATGATGCCCCTATGCTCAGAGCGTCAAGGCTTGCGGCAGAGCTTAACAGGAATATTTCAGTGAATCCCACGTTTTCACCCCGATCTGCATTTGATGTTCTCAGTATCATAATATGCAGACCGATTTTTTTAGTGAGAAGAGTTTTCCGACGGCTTTTTGAACATCAGCAAAAATACTGCCAATAATCCCACAATGCAGAATATAACAGACATTTCCCCCAATATATTTGTAATTAAGGCACTGATTACTGCACCGACAATAAAGAAAAGATTTATCATAAAATACTTGAATGCATTTTTTAAAAACTGCTTATTTTTTGTATCGGTATATTGTACAAGATTATCCGCAAAACTCCTCATATTTCCCGTACACATAGTAGTGGCACAGGTGATGCCATGAATTTTTCTGAAACTCTGCACCTGCAGGGAGCATATGAAAGAAATGGCGATATTCACTATCATGTCATAAGTTTTAAAGCCCTTTTCACCGTTTGGCATGAATGCGGATACGGCAACTATGAGAATTTCAATTAAAATAATTATCTGCCGCCAGTGAAGATGTTTTGAATTTCCGACTTTCCTTATGTACTCCGCAACGAATACCCCAAGCACGAATGCAAATATCGGTATGAAATATGTCAGAGCTTTCAGAAAATCCCCCTCCATAAGTTTTACTCCAAGTAAAACAATATTTCCTGTTTGAGCATTTGCAAATACTTTTCCTCTTGCGATATAGGTGTAAGCATCAAAATATCCGCCGACTATTGACAAAATTGCCCCTGTCAGAAATGCCTCTGACATCTGTTCTTTGATATGGTATTTTTTCAAGGAAAATCCCCCCCTTACACAAAATTTTATCACACAATTCTCTCCGATTCAACAAAAAAATCAGCAGTCAGCAAATAAATTGCTCATTGCTAACTGCTAATTGCTAATTGATTCAGTCTTCTGTTTGTTTTGCAAGGAATGCAGCGGCTGTTTGAATAAGCTTGTTTTCTATCTCGGTAGGCATACTTTTTTCTTCATTGAAAAGCATTATCACAGCCCCTGTTACATCTCCGGCTGAGATTATCGGATACATAACAGCTGCACTTTTTTCAATTCCCTCGACGGGTGAGAGAGAATTTTCACCGCCCTTGCCTGCATAAAAACTTTTACGCTTTTCAATGTATTCTTCAAGCATGGGGGAAATGCGTCTTTCAAGGACCTCTTTTTTAGAGATGCCGGCAGCGGCAATAATATGGTCATTGTCACTAATCAGTATGGGTGACTTTGAGATTTTGCTTAAAACTTCCGCATACTGTTCCGCAAAGCTCGACAATTCACCGATAGGGGAGTATTTTTTGAAAAT
>DBXL01000200.1:0-8194 GCA_002309275.1 Ruminococcaceae bacterium UBA1213
TCTGCCTTTGCATACTTCTCCTCCAATGCACGAATATCCTCTTTTTTCATATCCACTGCACAGAATACAAAGTCAACTTTTGATACAACTTCCTCGACGTTTGCAGCGTCAACGATTACCATATCTTCCATTGATTTCGGCATAGGCTTCTGTAAAGCCCAACGATTGCCTGCTGCCTCTTTATAAGTCTTGCCTGCTGAACGGCTGCTTGCTGCAAGAACCGTTACATTGAACCAGGGGTGATTCTCAAGCAGAGTGGCAAATCTCTGACCTACCATACCTGTTGCACCAATGATACCTACATTATACTTTTTTTCCATAAATAACTCTCCTTTTAAAATTTTTATCCCCTGCTAATCTTTTGTAAATAAAAAAACCGGCACACATAAGATGCAACCGGTTTCATAAAAGCACTCAAAAAAATCATTCGATAGCTCTCCATCATGCCTCTATGATGACAGCTGCATACCACTATGATATTCAGCCGAAACAATATATGCCACATACTGCTTCTCGGCAGAAATGCTATTCACAAAGTATCACGGCTTCTGGCAAGCTCCTCTCTGTTACACGCACTTTCTGCACCTCTATCCGGAAAAGATTATACAAGATTTTAATATATAATACCACGATTCATACAATTTGTCAACTTATTTCTTTTCAGCCTATAATCAATTTCACTCTCAGGCATGAATTTTTCTCATTCTTCAGCACGGCTATGCTCTTTTTGGATAATTGTTTCTCTGTCAGTTCATTGGCATGGTCTATATAATAATAATACTTATACGGCGATTGATAGAACATCCTATTGACATACTCACTGTACTCCATATCATCACCGAATTTTATATGAAGATAATGCCCGCCTTCGTTCACTTTTTCTACTATTGCACTAATTACCCTTGCATCTGTTTCACCGTCAAATTCATTGATGAATATGCCCTCTTTATTGTAGTAATTCATATTCATTGACGTACACAGCGGTACAAAAAAATTATATCTTGCCTTTGAACTTATATCAATTTTTTCTCCCGAACGTATCGTTTCTATATCCGCATTAATCTTGTGGGTTCTTGTGATATTATCGCTGTCAAGATTGAAATACTCATATATAATAAATCCGTCTTTATCATTGTCATCCCATGTCGCATCAAGGTGATACCATTCATTATTCAGCTCCACAACGTTCCACATATGAGATACGCCGTCACTCTCTCCCCTGACCGTCAGACACGGTACTCCTGCTTTGGAAAGAAGTATCTGCATAGCCTTGGCATACCCCTCACATACAGCCTCTCCTGTCACTATGGCACCATATGCCGAAAAATACTGCCAGCCATCTTTAGAACTCTCTATACCGCTTTTATACCTGCATACATTCAAAAGACCGTCATGCAGTATCCTTTCTCTCTCATAGTCACTGAGTCCCGGCTGCAAAGAGCCTATCATTCCATCAACTTTTTTATTAAAAAGGCTGATACAGTCTGCACACTCCTCCGCTGAAAGCACAGAGTAAAATTCAATTATCGTGTCCTCATCGGTATAGGCATAGCCAAACAGATTCTCAAGCCAGAATATCTCCGGATTGTCATATATATATGCATTGACAGCCTCCCTTATGTCAGACTCGGACATCCTTTCTCCACTTATATTCAGTCTTGCCATTCGGTAATGTCCGCTGTCGTCTGCACTCTCCGACACGGAATAGACACTCTCACCTATCTTTTCATACAAATAACGTTTATTTTCACTGTCAAGGGCATTATATGCATATTTCAGCTCTATTGTATTATAGCCGTAGGGCATCTCTGAAGATACTTCCATATCTATATTATTATATTCCGCATTATCAGACTCCCCTTTGTCATCTATGATGACTGCATCAATATCTCCATAACTGATTTGATTCCTTTTAGCTGTATTGATGATTAAAAATATACACGCCCCAAACAAAAGAATCGCTGTTCCCACAAATATCCCATACAGTATGCCCGACAATATCTTTTTCATATATCCTCACTTATTTCTTTGATGTCCGTTTCTGCTGGTTCTTATTCTGGAGAGTCATAAAACTCTGACGTGCCTTCTTGAGCGTGGCAAGCTGCTCCGACAACTCATCATCTGCTTTTTTCATGATATTCTCTATATAAGAACTTGCCGCATTCCTCATTTTTTCGGCTTCTTCATTCGCCTTGCTCAATATCTCGTCTGCACTCTGCTGGGCATTGCGGGTTATTTCATGGCGGTCTATCAGCTCTCTTGACTTCGCCTCCGCTTCCTGAATAATCCTCTCTGACTCCTTCTTTGCATCAGACAATATTTTTGCCCTGTCAGCCACTATATTCTTAGCCTGTCTTATCTCCTGCGGGATATTTGCCTTCATCTCCGATATAATATCTCTCAAGCGGTCAACGTCCCTGACAACTGTTCTTCCACCCGTCAGAGGCAGAGTGTAGGCATTATCCACTACTTCCTGCAGTTCCTCTATCAGCATTTCCATTTTCATCTCAATTTACTCCTTTGCTTTATTCTTGACATTATCTCATCATGCACACATTCAGGTACAAACGGCTTTATATCTCCGCCAAGCAGACCTACCTGCTTTACAATACTCGAACTGAGAAACATATTCTCCGAATTGGTCGTAAGAAACATCGTTTCAACTTTATCATCAAGCTTCATGTTCGTAAGAGCCATCTGAAATTCATACTCAAAATCCGATACTGCCCTCAGTCCCTTTACGATGGCACAAGCCTTCTTCTGCTTCGCAAAATCGACAAGCAGTCCCTCAAAGCCTGCTATCTCTACATTGGGTATATCAGCAGTCGCCTTTTTGAGCAAATCGATTCTTTCACCTATCGTAAACCATGTTTTCTTATCCATGTTCAGCAGAACTGCTACTATCACTTTATCAAACAGTCCCGATGCACGTCTGATTATATCAAGATGTCCCATTGTAACCGGATCAAAACTCCCCGGACATATTGCTGTTCTCATATTCCTTCCACTTCCTTATGTGAATATACAGTTATCATTATTTTACCGTATTTATACTCTTTTTTCAATACAAAATCCTGTATTTCCCCCGGCATTTTCTCATCGGCAGGGTGTTCGCATATGATTACTCCGCCTTTATTCATAACTTTTGTTATCCTCTCCAGCGTCTGCATTAATGCCCCTGTCCTGTACGGCGGATCAATGAATACTATATCAAATTTTTCGGGCGTACCTGCTATATATGACAAAGTATCTGTATTCTTCACTACCGCATTTTCAGAAAGTCCCGTCACTTCAAGATTCTTTTTCACGATTTCACAAGACTGTCTGCTATTGTCAAGAAAAACGGCTTTCTTTGCACCTCTGCTCAATGCTTCTATACCCATTTGTCCTGAGCCTGCATATGCGTCAAGAAATACCCTGCCCTCTATGCCAAACTGCATGATACTGAAAACAGCCTCTTTCACTGCATCCGTTGTCGGTCTTACATCATTCCCTGACAGCGTATATAGCTTTCTTCCCCTTGCCTTGCCCGTTATTACTCTCATACACTCATTCCCTTTTCAGCATTATTTGACAAAATATATAAAAACATTTTATCTAAAATCACATATATATTATCAAATAATTTCATCTGATTGTCAAGTGCTTTTTTCATCTTTATGGTAATAATTATATACCGCTTCCGCTGCAGGTCTGTTCATGCCCCTGACCTGCATAAGCTCCTCTATTTCAGCCGTGCTGATACGCTTTATCGTCTTGAAACAGGACAAAAGAGCTTTTGCCCTCCCCTGACCAATTCCCTCAATTTCCGTCAGACCGCTTGAAAAAGCTTTTTTCTTTCTCGCCTGCCTATGATAGCCTATCGCAAATCTATGCACTTCTTCCTGTATTTCCGATACAAGTGTAAATGCCTGTCTTTTTGACGTTATGGCTATTTCACCGCCGTCACCTGTGATGGCTCTGGTACGGTGACTGCCGTCTTTTACCATTCCAAACAGCGGTATATCCAACTCAAATTCCTCCAATACAGACTTTACTGCCGATACCTGCCCTTTTCCTCCGTCAAGCAGAATTAAATCAGGCAGTTGTCCGAATCCCTTTCCGCTGTCCTTGTCTTTGAAATATTCCTCAAAGCGTCTTGTCAGCACCTCTCTCATGGATTCATAGTCATTCTGACCTATAAATCCCTTTATTTTAAACCTCCTGTAAGACTCTTTAAACGGTCTGCCGTTTTTAAAAACTACCATGCCTGCAACATTCTCTGTTCCCATTAAATTCGATATGTCATACGACTCTATCAACACGGGTATTTTCTTCAGTCCAAGCAGTTTCGACAGCTCATCAAGTGCCGATAATTCATGCCCTAAATGTCCGTGGCTCTGGGCAAGCCTCTCCGCTGCATTTCTTCGGCACATCTCCAGTATATCATGCTTTTCGCCCTTTTTGGGATAAGCAAATTTTACTTTCTTTCCCCTTAATTCACTCAGCCTTTTTTCAAGCAGTTCTCTGTCCTCAATTTCTCCGTCAAGCGTCACCACAGGCGGAATATTCTCCCTCATTTCATAATACTGCATGACAAACTCTTGCCTTGCCAAAGGCATTTCTGCATTTTCGCCGAAGTTCTTTATTAAAAAATCCTCTTTATCATACAGTCTGCCGTCAGAAAATCTCAGTACCGCAAAGCAGGCATCTCCTTCTTCTGTCATCACCGCTATAACATCCTGTTCACCTGCATTGGTTGCAATCACTTTTTGTTTTTCCGTTATCTTCTTGACTGCCTTTATCCTGTCACGCAGTTTTGCCGCAAGCTCAAAGTCAAGATGTTCCGCTGCTTTATTCATCTTTTCCGTCATTATCCCTATGACATCACTGCCGCCCTTTTTCAGAAACTCCACTGCACTGCTGACACTCTCGTTATATTCATCAAGCGTGACTTTTCCACAGCATACTCCCATACACTGCTTGATATGATAATTCAAACATGGTCTGCTTTTTCCAATATCTCTCGGAAAACTTTTGCTGCATGACGGCAAACCAAATATCTTTTTTGCCTCATCAACGGCATTTTTCGCATACCACGAACTCATATACGGTCCCAAATATTCTGCCCCGTCGTCCTGCTTCTGCATTTCAAAGCTTATCTTTCTCCACTCGTCATTCGACACCCTTATATAACTGTATCCCTTATCATCTTTCAGCAATATATTATACTTCGGCTTATGCAGTTTTATCAGACTGCATTCCAACACAAGTGCCTCAAACTCACTTTCACACAGTATATAATCAAATTCATTGACATTCATCACCATCTGTCTGACCTTTTCGGCATGGTTTCTGTCTGAGCCGAAATACTGACTTACACGGTTTTTTAATGCCTTTGCCTTGCCTATATAGATAATTTCACCGCTTCTGTCTTTCATTATATAAACTCCCGGCGTGAGCGGAAGTTTCATTGATTTTTCCCGCAGTTCCCTTAATTCCACAAAAATACCCCCGTATAAATCAAAAAAGCACCGCTGTGTTCATTGCGATGCTTTCCTGTTTGCCGTGTACAAAAATAATTATTCTGAAAAACCAGACTGTACGAGTCTGACAAGACTGTCAACAGCTGCTTCTTCATCTGCACCGTCAGCAATAACCTTGATGTTTGTGCCGCCAACAATGCCGAGTGAGAGAACACCAAGAAGGCTCTTTGCATTGACACGTCTTTCTTCCTCTTTCTCTACCCATATAGAAGACTTAAACTCATTTGCCTTCTGAATGAAGAACGTAGCGGGACGAGCATGAAGACCTACCTGATTCTGCACCATAACTTCTTTAACGTACATAGTGAATCCTCCTCAACAAATAAGATTTTAAACCCCTAAACATTTTTCAGTTACGGAAACAATCCTCCGTAAAAACATTTTAATGTTTGACCTGATTATAACACAATTAATACACAATTAGCAATAGCCTTTTTCAAGTTTTCTTCAACTTTGTTTTTATGAACGATAATAAAGTAAGCTTAACTATGGTGTTTTGTGCATTTTGCTGTACCAAGTTTAAAATTTTAGGGGCTCAACGCTATATTTTTCACTCCAAAAATTTCCAAATGTATATTTTTTCTCCATTTTTGTATATTTATCCATATTTTCGGATATTTTCTCCAAAAAAATTCCTATTTTCTTATTTTTTCGTGTTAATGCATATTTTTTATCATATAAGTTGATGATTTTTTGTATGTTAGATATATATTTTTTTGAATTTTTTTACAAATTACAGAGGTTTTATCACTATTTTTTGTCTTGAAAGACAAAATTCCCGTTGTTCACTCTATTTTTTACACATTTTTTGTATCAGCTTTTGAATTATTTTTATAAAAATACACAATACTTTTTTAAACACTATCATTCTATATCAGGATATTTTTGTACAATTAACACTAAAATGCCCTTTATATCATTTTTTGATATTTTTCACATACTCTTTGACATATTCCTTTTCCTTGTCGGTGAGTTCCGCTTTATCAAGCATATCCGGTCTTAATTCTGCCGTGATTTCAAGTGAACGTTCTCTCCGCCATTTGCTGATATTCGCATGATGTCCGCTCATCAGAACCTCCGGCACTTCCTTGCCTCTCCACTCAAAAGGCTTGGTATATTGCGGATATTCCAGCAAGCCTTTATAATGGCTCTCCTCCTCAAAGCATATATCATCTGACAATACCTCCGGTATCATTCGGCTTACAGCGTCTGCAAGTACCAGTGCCGGCAGTTCTCCGCCTGTCAGAACATAATCCCCTATGGAGATTTCTTCGTCAATATATTCATCAATTACTCTCTGGTCAACACCCTCATAATGTCCGCACAATATCACGATATTTTCAAGTTCCGAAAGCTCTTTCACTCTCTCCTGCGTCAGCACTTTTCCCTTGGGCGACATATAGATAAAATGCGGTCTTTTTTCGAGTTTCCTGCATATATCCTCAAAACACAATGCTATAGGCTCCGCTTTCATCAGCATTCCCATGCCTCCGCCATAGGTACTGTCATCTACTCTCTTATGCTTGTCAAATGCATAGTCCCTCAGCTGATGGCACTCAAATTCCACTGTACCCTTTTTTCTCGCCCTGCCTATCACGCTTTCATTTAAAAATCCTTCGCACATCTCCGGAAAAAGCGTTATTATATCAATCTTCATCTTCAAATATGCCTTTCATCGCAAATATCTTTACATATCCGCCGTCTATGTTCTTTTCCTTTACAACATCGGGTATCACAGGCACAAAATATTCCTTTCCGTCTTTCTCTACCTGATAAACATCATTCGCACCCGTCTTTATGACATCTGTTATGACTCCGTACTCCGTGCCGTTATCAAAATCCACTACTTTCAAGCCTATCAAATCCTGTACGAAATTAGCACCTTTCGGCAATCTTGCATCATCTCTATTCATATACAGCACCATTCCACGCATTGTATCAGCCTGTTCTACACTCGTCACTCCGTCAAATAAAATGATTCCCATATTTTTATGCACCTTTGCCGAAATCACTTTCATTTCCGTGCCGTTTTTCTGATAGAGCCTTTTGAACCTGCAAAGAAAATTCGCACTGTCACACCATGCCTCTACTCTGACTTCACCTTTCAAGCCGTGTGTTCCCACTATTTTTCCTACTTCCAAAAACTGCTTTTTCATTCTATCCCCCCTTGTACATTATACACCAAAACACAAAAAGGAGAAGTCCAAACTTTCAGACCTCTCCCCATGCATTTTTGTTTATTTTAAATAAAAATGAGAGTTTATTCAATTTCAACCTGAATTTTCTCGTCATTTTTGGCAGCGGCAGCACGCATTACTGTACGAATTGCCTTGGCAATTCTTCCCTGCTTACCGATTACCCTGCCCATGTCGTTCTCGCTGACGTGAAGATGATATACGATGATACCCTCTTCATTCTTTTCATCAACCGTTACTTCAATGGCTGACGGCTCGTCAACAAGCCCTTTTACGATTGATACCAAAAGCTCTTTCATTCCCAACTTACCTCAATCAGATGATATTATTCTTTTTGAGAAGTGCTTTTACTGTGTCTGTCGGCTGTGCACCGTTTGCTATCCACTTCTTTGTCTTTTCTACGTCAACTTTGAACTCTGACGGCTCAACAAGCGGATTATATGTGCCTATCTCCTCGATGAATCTGCCGTCACG
>DBXL01000200.1:8285-11955 GCA_002309275.1 Ruminococcaceae bacterium UBA1213
CTGCCATTTGATTTACCTCCAAAAAAATTTTTAAATTAATATATATTTCATCGGCTTCTGACCGTTGAAAACTGGATTATTTTTTCTTTTTCTTCTTGTTTTTGCTCTTGCTGTCAAGTCTGCCCGGATTGAGCGGCATTCCTCCGCCCATATTGATCCCTCCGAGTCCNNGGCAATGTCGGCATATGCTTTCTTTTGCCGTTCTTGCCCTTTACGTTCAGCATTTTCATGAACTTCTGCATTTCGGCGAACTGTTTCATCAGTCTGTTGACATCTTCCACTTTCATTCCGCTGCCGGCTGCTATTCTGCGTTTCCTTGACGGATTGATAATATCGGGATGTTCCCTTTCCTGCTTGGTCATTGATGAAATCATTGCACCGATTCTGTCCATCTGCCTGTCATCAAAATCCATGTCCTTTATTTTATCGCCCAAATCAGGCAGCTTTGACAAGATGCCTTTTATCGGTCCCATTCTCTTTATCTGCTGAAGCTGTTCATACAAATCATTCATGTCAAACTTATTCTGCTGGAACCTGCGGGCCATTTCCTCTGTCTTTTTCTGGTCAAGACGGTTTTCCGCATCTTCTATCAGCGTCAGAATATCGCCCATTCCCAAAATCCTTGATGCCATTCTGTCGGGGTGGAATACCTCCAAATCATCAAGCTTTTCACCGATACCTGCAAATTTTATCGGCTTTCCTGTGACAGCCTTTGCAGAAAGTGCCGCACCGCCTCTTGTATCGCCATCGAGCTTTGTGAGTATCAAGCCGCTTATGTCAAGCAGTTCATCAAACGACTTTGCCACATTTACTGCGTCCTGACCTGTCATTGCATCGACTACAAGCAGTATTTCATCAGGATTGACTGCCGCTTTTACTTCTTTCAGCTCATTCATCAGCTTTTCATCTATGTGCAAACGTCCTGCCGTGTCCAGTATTACTATATCATTTCCATAGTCTTTGGCGTGTTTGACAGCCTTTTCTGCAATCGTCACGGGATTTTCCTGTCCCATCTCGAAAACAGACACCCCTGCCTGATTTCCCACCACTTTCAACTGCTCAATAGCAGCAGGTCTGTATATATCGCACGCCGCAAGCAAAGGTCTGTGTCCCTGCCTTTTCAGCATTTTGCCAAGCTTGGCACTGTGAGTGGTCTTACCTGAACCCTGCAAACCGCACATCATAATTACTGTCGGCGGCTTGCCTGCAAAATTGATTCTTGTTTCCTCTGCTCCCATCAATGCTGTGAGCTCTTCATTAACTATCTTTATAACCATTTGTGCTGGCGTAAGACTTTCCATTACATCGGCTCCTATTGCCCTTTCCGTCACCTTCGCCGTGAAGTCCTTTGCAACCTTGTAGTTGACATCCGCTTCCAAAAGGGCAAGCCTTACTTCTCTCATAGCGTCTTTTACGTCGCTTTCTGTCAGCTTTCCTTTATTCCTCAATTTTTTGAAAGCCGCACTGAGTTTCTCCGACAATCCCTCAAATGCCATCTCTCACACCCCTTTATCAATTCATAATTATATGATTTCATCAAGCTTTTCAAGCTCTTTCAGTATGACCTTGATGCTCTCATTCACCGCATTGGAACGATATATTTTCATATTTTTTTCATCTATTATATCAATATTTCTGCGTATCTCTGCAAGACCGCTTTTCAGCACAGCCGACTTTTTGATAAGTCCCAATTTTTCCTCTGCCTCAAAAAGTATGGCTTCGCTTCTCTTGATGCTGTCACGCACGCCCTGCCTTGAAATTCCTGTATTCTCCGCTATCTCTCCAAGCGACAAGTCATCATTATAATAATACTCCACCGTTTCACGCTGTTTATCTGTCAGCAGCATTCCGTAATAATCAAGCAGTGTGGATATTTCCAGATTTTTTGTCATACTGCCAGCCTCCTGCGATTCACCTGTAAAGCATTATCCTTTACACCTGCACAATTATACTATAACCTCCTCCCTTTGTCAAGAGAATTTTTTAATTTTCATTGACCTCAATAAATTTCAATGCTATAATGAAACCACTTTATATTGGAAAGGAATTTTTGCATGATAAAAATACTTTTTGTATGTCACGGCAACATCTGCCGAAGCCCTATGGCTGAATTTGTTATGAAGAAAATCGCAAAAGATAATAATATGGAAAATATGTTTCATATAGAGTCGTGTGCAACCTCCACCGAAGAAATCGGAAATCCCGTTTATCCGCCTGCAAGGAAAATTCTTGCTGAACACGGTATCAACTGCAATGGTAAATCTGCCCGTCAGATGACCTTTGGCGACTATCAAAATTTTGACTATATCATTGCCATGGACTACAACAATTTGAGAAACATCAGCAGATTTGTCAAATACGATACGGAAAATAAAATTCACCTGCTTATGTCCTATACAGGTAAAGAAAGAAGTGTTTCTGACCCATGGTACACAAGGGATTTTCAGTCAGCATGGAATGATATAAATGAAGGCTGTAACGCTCTTTTCCTGCATATCCTGAAAGAACAACATTTGCGATGATTATATCCTCATTTTTTATTTAAAATATTGACGAAAAAATTTTTTTGTGATAGAATATACAAAATATAATTTTATAGGAGGTAATCTGCGATGAAAATGTCCAAAAAAATCATTTCGTCAGTCATTGCTCTTTCAATCGCCTGCAGTACGAGTGTTTGTGCTTCGGCAGTGAGCGTGCAGGACATAAAAGACAATGCAAAGCAGTCTGCTCAAAGTGTTATACAGAACGTTTCCGGCAGACTTTCCGACAACACCCTGCAAAACTGGAAAACCATATTACAGCTCCTCAGAAAAAAATCAGAAAAATATTCCCTGAAAAACGGAAGATTATATCTCACAGAAGGCGATTTCACTTACCTTGTCCATCTCAGCCTTAAAAAAGGCGGTTCTTATGCAAGGCTGACCGCCTATTCCGGAAACGATACAGAAATAACGGTTCCTGCCTATGCAGACGGTTTTCCTGTAAGATATATCTACTCTTTCGGCGAGCTTGATGAAAATTACCGTCATTCAGTGAAAACTCTCAATGTTCCCGAAACTGTCAGGGATATTTCCGGTGCAGATGTTTTCGACCTGTTCGGTCTTGAAAATATCAATGTTTCACCCGAAAATCCCTATATCACCTCCATAGACGGTGCTGTATTTGACAATTCACTGACAAAACTCCTTGCCCTGCCGTCTGCAAGAAAAAATTATACCGTTCCCGATAAAGTCGCCTCCATTGGCGAATATGCCTGCTATGCCTCCTCTCTGGAAAGCGTCACTTTACCCCAAAATCTCCTTTATATCGGTGAATATGCTTTCTTCTCCTCTCCACGTCTTACCGAAATATCTATCCCACAATCAACTGAATTTATCGGCAACCATGCTTTCTCATACTGCGTGAATCTTCAAAAAGCCGTTGTTCCGTTCAGTACAGAACTGCTTTTCAGCAACGTTTTTGAAGAAACCGCTCCCAATTTTACAGCCGTTTCTGCCGACAGCGTGAAGCTTGGAGAAAAAATGATTGTCCGTATGTGTGAAAAAAATGACGGTTCCACTTATGCCTTTTACTTCAAACACTCCTCCGATAAAAAATGGCATACCCAACAGAATTTCACTGATATAAATATTGCCGTTATTTCCCCCGATAAAACAGGCGATTACCG
>DBXL01000200.1:11973-20872 GCA_002309275.1 Ruminococcaceae bacterium UBA1213
TCAAAACAGTATTTTGACATTAAAGTAACTCCTTAAACTTCTTTTATCGAAACTGCTGTATGTTATTTTCAAACATACAGCAGTTTTTGTTTATATTGAGTATTGATATTTTTTTTAAAAAGTTTTAAAATTTATAGTGACTTTTAACTATTTTTATGATATAATGATAAAAATTATATTTTAATTTCCTATTTTTGGCAGCATTGTTAAAAACTATTGCCATATTTTATATTTTAAGGTGGTTCAATGACAGAAAAAATTATCAATATTGACCGTATGGAACAGGCAGTTGCACTTTTTGGCACTTTTGACGAAAACATCAGACTTATCCAAAATGAATACATGGTTTCCGTTGTGTGCCGTGATTCCGAACTGAAAGTGTCAGGTGAAGTAGAAAACGTGGCAAAAGCCTCCAAAGTCATCGAAAGCCTGCTCGGACTCATCAACAGAGGAGAGGCTCTCAGTGACCAAAATGTCCGTTACTGCATGGCTCTCGTGAACGAGGGCAATGAACAGCGTATCGAACAGATTGCAGGCGACTGCATTTGCATTACATCTCGTGGAAAGCCTGTCAAGCCTAAAACCCTCGGTCAAAAAACTTACTGCAACTCTATTAAAAATAATACCGTCACATTCGGCGTAGGTCCTGCCGGTACCGGAAAAACTTATCTTGCAGTCGCCATGGCGGTGACGGCTTTCCGTGCGAGAGAAATCAACCGCATTATTCTCACACGTCCCGCTGTCGAGGCCGGTGAAAAACTCGGCTTTCTCCCCGGCGACCTCCAAAGCAAAGTCGATCCGTATCTCCGCCCTTTGTATGATGCACTTTTTGATATGCTCGGTGCTGAAACATATCAAAAATACGTCGAAAAAGGCAATATTGAAGTTGCTCCGCTTGCTTATATGCGTGGACGTACCCTTGACGACAGCTTTATTATTCTCGATGAAGCACAGAATACTACCCGTGAACAAATGAAAATGTTTCTTACACGTCTTGGATTTAACTCAAAAATGGTCATCACAGGCGATATTACTCAAATCGACCTGCCCAACGGTGCCCGCTCCGGTCTGAAAGACGCTATCCGCATTCTTAAAGATATTGATGATATTGATACCGTCATGTTTTCTCCAAAAGACGTTGTCCGTCACAGGCTCGTTCAGGATATTATCAAAGCCTATGACAGCTCCGCTCATAACTCATAAGGCAAATTTTCAGTCTTGCTTTTGCCTTTTAAAATACATTTTAAGAAAGGATTTTTTGTTATGGATAAAATCAAGGTGATTATCACCAACAAACAAAAAGATGTAAAAATTCCTACAGGTCTGCGTATGCTCATAAGACGTTGCTGTAATGCCGTACTCAAAATGGAAAAGTTTGAAGGCTCTGTTGAAGTCAGCGTTACCCTCGTCAACAACAAGCAGATAAGAGAACTTAACTCTATTTACAGAAATATCGACAGAGTGACAGATGTGCTTTCCTTCCCCATGGGAGAAAACGGAAAATATGATACAGACCCTGCCAACGGTGCCAAAATTCTCGGTGACATCGTTATCTCCATGGAAACCGCCATTGAACAGGCTGACCGTTTCGGACACTCTCTCCAGCGTGAAGTCGGCTATCTCACTGCTCATTCTATGCTCCATCTTCTCGGCTACGACCATGAAGACAACGGTATCCAGCGTATCCGTATGCGTGAAAAAGAAGAAAAAGTAATGACTCTGCTCGGTCTGCCAAGCTCCTCCAGCTATGTCATGAACGACGAGGAATAATTTTATGTCTTTTCTGCATAGCTTCAGGTATGCTTTCAGCGGAATTGTACACTGCATAAAAAACGAGCGAAATATGAGATTCCATACAGTTGCCGCACTGTATGTTCTCGTTTTTGCACGTTTTTTTGATTTTTCAAGAGAAGATTATATTCTCCTTTTACTCACCATCAGCACTGTTATTTCTGCCGAAATGTTCAATACCTCTCTGGAAAATCTCTGCAACAGAGTGTCAAAAGAATTTCATCCCCTCATCAAATCCGCCAAGGACTGTGCAGCAGGGGCTGTGCTTGTTCTTGCAATTTTTGCCGCCATTATCGGTATCATTCTTTTCGGGAATATTAACGGACTCATATCAATGTATAATTTCTATACCACTCACCCCGTTAATCTCTTATTTCTCGCATTATCCGCCGTATTATCCATATTATACATAACAGGAAGAAGGAAAAAATCAAAATGAAAAAAACTGCTTTCATTGCCATTGTAGGCAAACCGAATGTGGGAAAGTCCTCCATTCTCAATAAAATTCTCAAACAAAAAATTGCTATTGTTTCATCAAAGCCCCAGACTACCCGCACTCGCATTATGGGCGTACTCACTGAAAATGATACCCAGCTTGTATTCATAGACACTCCCGGTCTGCACAATCCCAGAAACAGCCTTGACAAATATATGCTGCGTTCTGTCAATGAGTCCGTTGCAGGCGTTGATGTATGCGTGCTTGTCGTGGAAGCCAACAAAGATATTTCTCAGGAGGAATTACAGCTTACGGAAAAATTCAAATCCATGGACATTCCTGCCATACTCGCTGTCAACAAGATAGACACATTAAAAGATAAATCCGTACTTGCAAAACAAATTTCAGATTTATCCGAACTTTATGACTTTGAAAGTATCGTGCCATGCTCTGCTCAGACAGGCTCCGGCATGGATGACCTTAAATCAGAACTTAATAAACTCGCCTATGAAAGCGACTTCATGTTTGACGAAGATACCCTTACAGACCAGCCTGAAAGAGTTATTGCCGCCGAAATTATCCGTGAAAAGCTCCTCCGCCTGCTTGACAAGGAGATTCCCCACGGCTCTGCCGTATTCGTTGAACGCATGAAAGAACGCACAGACTCCAATATTATCGACATTGATGCCGTCATATACTGTGAGCGTGACAGTCACAAGGGCATTATTATCGGCAAAGGCGGTTCTATGCTGAAAAAAATCGGCACTTATGCTCGTCAGGATATGGAAAAATTCTTTGACTGTAAAATCAATCTTCAAATATGGGTGAAAGTCAAAGAGGACTGGCGTAACCGTGAAAATATCCTGCGTTCTCTCGGCTACGACCAGACGGACTTTCAATGAGAGTGGAGGGTTAAGAGTGGAGAGTGGAGTGCTTTTATATCTTCAAGCCTGTATCTTCTTCACTCTCCACTCTCCAAACTCCACTCTGAATTAAAAATTCTCTCTTTTGACAATTTATATGCAATATTTTCATCATATAAGGGTATAATATTAACATACATTTATAACAGCAGATTATGTTTTTTGTAAATATTATGCAAAGGAGAGCTTTTTTATGGACGAGAAAACTGCTTGGGAAAACTTTACATCTACCGGAAGTGTCATGGACTATCTCAAATACAGACAGATAAAAAATGAGGTTGCCGTCACCAAACCTGACAATATTTCTGCGGAGGGCTTTTATGATAAAAACAGAGGGACTGATACTCAAAGAACAGAGTGTCGGTGAAAGTGATAAAATTGTTACTGTGCTTACCAAATCTCACGGCATTATACGCTGTTTCAGCAGACGGGCTAAAAAACTTTCTTCTGCTGTTTCTTCGGCGTGTCAGATTCTCACTTACTCCCGTCTTGAAATCCACGAGGGACGGGGGAAATACATAATCAGCCATGCTGAAACCGTCAAAAGTTTCTTTGATATATTTGCAAGCCTTGAAAGCCTTTCTCTCGGCTATTATATATGTGAAACCGCTATGAAAATGATACCTGAAAATATGCCTTCCGAGGACTATCTCCAGCTTACTCTCAACTGTCTTTATGCTATCTCTACCAAAATGAGAACTCTCTCTCAAATTAAAGCGGTTTATGAACTGCGTATGATGACTTTGAGCGGAGTCTGTCCCAATATACTTTTCTGCGATGAGTGCGGTGCTTATGACTCCGACAGCGGTTCCATGTACTTTGATGTTATCGAAAATGTGTTATACTGCCCTCACTGCTGTTTTAAAAAGGGCTTTGTCCACAAATGCCTTAATGTTTCCATGGGCTGTATCACTGCCGTGCGTTTCTGCATCACTGCCGAACCTAAAAAAATTCTCTCTTTCACCCTCTCGCCTGCCTCCATGAACGATATGGAAATATTGGCAGAAAGATTTTTCCTTGCTCAAAATAATTTCTACTGCTCCACTCTTGATTTTTATAAAAATGTGAAAGAACTTAAATAAAAAAGGAATGAAAATATGAATAAAAACCATAAATCTCTTGAACTTGATAAAATTCTTGAAATGCTCGCCGAACAGACTTCTTTTGAAGATGCCAGAAACCTCGCTTTATCAACAGAACCATCTCCCTATATATTTGAAGTAAACGAGCTTATCAATGAAACTTCTGACGCACACTCCCTTATTGCACGTTTCGGTGCTCCCGCCTTCGGCAATCTCCACAATATCAACAACTCCCTCAGACGTGCTGAAGCGGGGGCTGTACTCAATCCGCTTGAACTCCTGAGAGCCGCATATATGCTCAAAACAATACGTTCCGTTTCCGAATGGCGTGACAAGTCCGCCTCTGTGCAGACTTCTCTCGATATGCGTTTCAATGCACTCGTTTCCAACAAGTACCTCGAAACAAAAATTACCGCCTCCATTCTCTCGGAAGATGAAATTGCAGACAATGCCTCCCCCGAACTCTTTGCCATACGCAAAAAAATTGCTGCCACCTCTTCCAAAATCCGTGAACATCTGGATAAAATCATCCATTCTTCCTCCATGCAGAAATACCTGCAGGAAGCTATCGTTACCATGAGGGGCGGCAGATTTGTTATCCCTGTAAAAGCTGAATTCCGTTCATCTGTTGCAGGTCTTGTACATGATACCTCTTCAAGCGGTGCTACGGTATTCATAGAGCCTATGAGCGTTGTCGAGGCAAATAATGATATTCGCATACTCCGCTCCAAAGAACAGGCTGAAATTGAAAGAATTCTTGCAGAACTCTCTGCAGAACTCTCTGCCTATGCCGACTCCATTTCACAAAGCTATCAAATGCTTACGGAACTCAATGTTATTTTTGCAAAAGCACATCTTGCCTATAAAATGAAAGCCTCTATCCCCATTATGAACGATAAAGGCAGAATCAATCTGAAAAAAGCACGTCACCCTCTTATCCCTCAGGATAAAGTCGTGCCTACGGATATTCAGCTCGGCATCAATTTTGATACCCTTGTCATCACAGGTCCGAATACAGGCGGTAAAACGGTTTCTCTTAAAACAACAGGTCTGCTTTCTCTTATGGCAATGTGCGGTCTGATGATACCCGCTGCCGATAACAGTGAGCTTTCCGTGTTTGAAAACATTCTCTCTGACATCGGCGACGAACAAAGTATTGAACAATCCCTTTCAACCTTTTCATCTCACATGACAAATATCAAATCCATTCTTGATGTTGCCAATGATAAAAGCCTTATTCTCATAGATGAACTCGGTGCAGGCACCGATCCGGTGGAAGGTGCAGCTCTCGCCACTGCCATTCTTGAGGCTCTCCGTGCAAAAGGGGCTAAAATCGCCTCCACTACTCACTATGCAGAACTTAAAAGCTATGCACTCGATACACAGGGAGTAGAAAATGCCTGCTGTGAATTTGATGTCGCAACTTTAAGACCTACTTATAAACTGCTTATCGGTATGCCGGGACGTTCCAATGCTTTTGCCATCTCGGAAAGGCTCGGCATTTCAAAAGATATAGTGGAACGTGCCAGACTCCTTGTTTCTATCGAAGATACAAAATTTGAATCTGTCGTTCAGAAACTCCAGGAAACACAAAGTCAGCTTGACGAAAAAATCAGGGAAACTGATGAACTGAAACTCCAAATCAAAAATGAACTTGCACTCGCACAGCAGAAAACCGAACGGGCTGAAAAAGAATATCAGAATCAGCTTGACCTCGCAAAAGCACAGGCTGAAAATATTATTGCCAAAGCCCGTTCACAAGTCTATGGCGTACTTGACGAACTGGAAGCTATTCGCAAAAAAAATGAAGTATCCCCTGAAGAAAAAGCTAAACTCCGTGCAGACATACGCAAAATGGAGGAATCCGCCGACCCTGTCAGAAACCGCTCCAATGAAGAATATGAACTTCCAAGACCTCTCGTTGTCGGGGATAACGTTCTGATATTCGACATTGACAAAAAAGCGGTTGTTATCGAAGTCGGCAAAGATTCTGCCCTTGTCCAGTCGGGCATTATAAAAACTCGTGTGCCTTTTGAAAATCTCCGCCTGCTTAAACAGGAAAAGCCGAAAAAAGCCGTTTCTTCTGTGCGTACTGTCTATAACTCGTCAAAAAGTGCCTCTACAGAGATAGATGTCAGAGGTGAAACTGCCATTGATGCGATTATGGCTGTTGACCGTGCCATTGATACCGCTATCATGCAAAAACTTCACCAGATAACCATTATCCACGGCAAAGGCACAGGTGTTCTCCGCAGGGAAATTCAAAACCATCTTAAAAAACATCCCTCTGTCCGCACCTTCCGTTTAGGCGTATTCGGCGAGGGGGACTCCGGAGTAACCATTGCCGAACTCAAATAACTCCAAAAGGTGTGATATTACATGAACAAAAGAAGAAAGCATGGCTTTCGTACAGGTATTTTTCTGCTGTGGCTCTTTATTGTACTCCTCATACTTTCCGCCATTGCTGCCGCTGTATGCACTTTTCTCGCCTTTCAAGACGACTATAAAAATAAATACGTCTTTTATCAAAGCGATGATTCCCTTATGTACACAGCTTTAAAGGGTGCTGTATCGGGAGAGAATTTCAGGCTCACTGAAACTCAGGTCAATACCTATATCAACAATGAAATAGTGGAAAAAAGCGACAATAACATAAAAAATCTCCGTGTTTACTTTGATAACGGCATAGTGGAGGTTTATGCAAAAGTAAACTACATGAACCACGATTTCGGACTTTATGCAAAAGCTCAGATTTCCCTTGACACCGTTGCCAAAAAATTTTCTGTACGTCTCTACAATGCCAAGCTTGGCAGACTGCCTGTCCCTGATTTTATCCTCAAAGATACTCTTGAAAAAAATATCCCTACCACTGACAATGTTTCTGTAAAAGACGGCATTATATACATCAATTCCTCCTATGACTTCAACATAGATGCTTTTACTTTGAATCTCTCTTTTCAGGAATTTGCCGTAGGTAATAAAATCGTGGTAAGCCGTACCAACAGCCTTGCACAAGATGCTCTTGATACACTTAAAAAAGCCCTGCAAACTTCCGAAGGACGTGAAAAACTCAAAAATCTCTTTCATTTCTCGTTCTCCGAAAACAGCCTCATTGATTTAGGTCTTGACAAAATTAAAGACGTTATCCCTGATTTGCGTGACCTTGAGGACATAAAAGACAAAATTATTGACAAATTTTCCGATATTTTCCAATAATCCTGCACAGAACAGCATTTCATTATGCTGTTCTGCTTTTTATCATAAAATTGTTATTGAAAAGTCATTTTCACTGTGATAAAATAGTATCTGTCGATTTATCAGCAATATTTTATGACTGGAGAAAATACTATGAAACTTCACGGAATAAAAATTCCTCATTTAAAAAATACTGCCGACTGTGCCCCTGTGCGTATCCCTGTGCCGAAAACCGTCACAATTCCTATGTCCATGCATATCGGAAAGCCTGCCGAAATCCTTGTAAAGCGTGGGGATAGCGTCAAAGTCGGTCAGCTCATCGGCAGGGCTGACGGCAGTATCTCTGCACACATTCATTCAAGCGTATCGGGTACGGTTCAAAAAATAGACCAGATGATTGCCTCCAACGGTGCAAAAATAACCTGTGCTGTCATTGACACGGACGGAAAACAGGAACTTTCCGATACCGTGGAACCGCCTGATGTAAACGATTTTGACAGCTTTATCCATGCCGTCAGAGAAAGCGGTGCAGTCGGTCTGGGCGGAGCAGGCTTTCCAAGCTTTGCTAAACTCAATATCAGCGACCTTTCTAAAATTCAGGCGGTTGTCATCAATGCTGCCGAGTGTGAACCCTACATCACTTCTGATACAAGAACCATGCTCGACAAAACACAGTATATTTCAAAAGGCATTTCTGCCGTCAGGAAATATATGAACGTAAAAAAATTCATCATCGGCATTGAAACAAACAAGCCTGCCGCCATTGCCAAAATGCAAGAACTTGCTAAAAATGACAGCTCAATAGAAGTCCATGCACTTCCCTCAATGTACCCTCAGGGCGGTGAAAAAGTCCTTGTTTTCAATACTATGAAAAAAATTATCCCAAAAGGTCGCCTCCCTATTGATGTCGGGGCTGTCGTTATTAACATAACAACCCTTGCTTTTATCGGAGAATACCTTGAAACAGGCATTCCCCTTATTGAAAAATGTATCACTGTTGACGGCTCTGCCGTAAAAGAACCTAAAAATGTCATCGCCCCTATCGGCACTCCTATCAAAGACCTGATTGAAAGTGCAGGCGGTCTTAAATGTGAGCCTGCCAAAATTATTTACGGCGGTCCCATGATGGGAATTGCAGTCCCCTCCATGAATGAGCCTGTCCTCAAAAATACAAACGCTGTGATATTCATGGATAAAAAAGAAGCTGCCCTCCCTGAAACAACTGCCTGTATCAACTGCGGAGCGTGTCTTTCACACTGCCCTTTCATGCTCGATCCCCGTTCCATCGCACTCGCCTATAAACTCGGCAACGCTGAGGAACTTCAAAAACTCTGTGTCGATATGTGCATGGAATGCGGCTGCTGTTCATATGTCTGTCCCGCCAACAGACCTCTCGTGCAGACAAACAAGCTCGCTAAAATTAAACTGCGTGAATATCTCAATTCCAAAAAAGGAGGAATATTAAGTAACAG
>DBXL01000011.1 GCA_002309275.1 Ruminococcaceae bacterium UBA1213
TTATGCTTATCCGCACATTTGCCGTTATATTTTTTTGTTATCAAATATCCTGAAACTATTATACCAAAAGCCGATTCGAAAGCAAATACCACAGACCAAAAAATTGTGTTTTTCTGCATATATCCATACAACGATAATGTAAACTGTATAAAGAATACTGCCGAATACGGAATGATGGTAACCGCCAACCAAACCAAGCTAAAAAAGCAAGAACCAGAATATTTGTTCTTATTTCAGCTTTTGGGATATTCGGAAAATGATACGTTTTCGAATAATAGTACGATATAAAAATGCTATATTGTGCCAAAATAAAAAACAGGGAATTACCTCTGTTTTTAAGTGTCCAACTGACTTTAGATTACTGTGAATTACTTTATGAAAACTATTCAATTTACTGTCAGGAACTGTAAACTACTGTATTTCACTGTACATTTGTCTGCAATATTCGGGCAGTTCGTCACTCCATGGCATAACACTTTCAAGCTGTTCATCTGTCGGAGCATCGCACCATTCCGGCAATTTTGTCAGCAAATACAGCAAATAGCCGTATACATCAAGACCGTTCCGCTTTGCCGTTTCAATAATACTCATCACATCAGCACTTGCGTCCGCTCCTTTATCTGTATCACAGAACAGAAAGTTCTTTCGATTTATGACAAGCGGCTTGACCGTTCTTTCGGCAAGATTATTTGTCATTTCCACATTCGGATCGTCCAAAAATACCAGAAGTTTCTCCTTCTGATTTTGGGCATAGGTAACTGCCGTGCCAAGATTGGAATTCTTGCCCGGTTTCAGTCCGTCTATGATCTCATATACTTTCTCAATCAGCGGTTTTATTTCTTTCTGCCGCATTTCAAGTATCCGAGATTTTGAATACTTATCCTCCCTTGCCTTTCTTTCAAACTCGGCTGCCTTGTCCAACAGTTCGACTATCTGTGCGGACTTGCAGGTCGTATCACCTTTCGGGATACAATCCACGAACCTACGCCGAGCATGAGCCCAACAACCGGCATGGGTATATTCTCCGCTTCCGTAGGATGCCATTCCGTCCGTCTGAACGGTGCCTGTGTAGCCGTTCAGCAATTCTTCGGCAGTGGCCTTTTGTGCGGCTGTCACGATAGCTGTACAGGGCAATTTTTCTTTCTGCCGCCGCACCTGTACATACTACCCACATCTGTCCTTTTTTTGTAAGCGGCTTGCTGCCTTTTTTCAATACGTTCAGGGGCGTTTCATCGGCATTCAAAATCGGTCCCAGCCATGCGTATTCCCACAACTTTTTAATCACCGGCTCGAACCATTTTGCACCTTTTATCACCCAATTCGCAAGTGATGTGCGGTTCAGATAGATTCCCCTTAATTTCCAGTACTGTTCCTGGCGGTAGAGCGGTTCGCCCAACTGATATTTTCTCTGCATGATGTCCGCAACAAGCGATGCATCCGGCAGTCCTTTCGGGATCACTGCCGCAGGCGTTTCATTCGGGGCTTTTACAATATTCGATTTTTCGGCGTTTTTATCGCAGTCAGGGCACTTGTACACGGCACGGTAATATTCAACTTTATATATTTACTCGGGAATTGTGAAAATACGGGTACATATGTACTCCTCGGCATACTGCTCAAGAGTATCTCTGCAAACTTCGCATATCCGCTCGTTTTCCGGAAGTTCATATACAACTTTTTTAGTTTCGAGGTCTGACCTCAGTTCATTTCTGCCACGATGTTTGCCCGTTTTCTTGGACTTCCTCACCGTTGAGGCAGTTTTTACCCTTTCAGGTTCGGGCATTGTCAAATCTGCTTCCGATTCAGCCTCATTGATTCCACCCTCAAACACAGGCTGTTCATCCGGCAAAAGATACTTGCCTTTTTCACTTTTCCTGCCGAAAAGCATTTTATTCCTTTTGGACAGCATTTCTTTCAAATGCTCTATCGTCAATTTATCTTCTTCAATAATTTTGCTCTGTTCCTCAATCGTCTTATTTTTTTCCTCTATCTCTTTTTCAAGACGGGTACATTCTGCCATTGCTTTTTCATAGGCTGCTTTCAATTTTTCGTATTCCAAAACAAAATGCCCCTTTCCTTGAATCTATCAGAATTTACATTGTGCATTATACAACATATCATCTTCATTTGCAAGAAGGCGTTTGTACATCAGAAGAAATCCGTCTCCTTCCCACAAAAGTGCCTTCAGTCTGTCTTTTCTTCTTCCACAGAACAAAAACAAACTCTCTGTAAACAGGTCAAGCCGGCATTTTTGTTCCACTATCGCCGCCAGACCGTCTATTGACTTCCTCATGTCCGTTTGACCGCATACGATGTAAATATTTCTTTCAGCATTCTTTCAGCCCTCTCAGAAACATCACAATCATATCCTGCGTGATTCTTTCAAGCAGTTCGATCTCTATATCTCCCTTACGGATGACTGCTTTATCTCTGTTGGAATCCCTTGGTGTCGGGGAAGCTGTATTTTCAGTGTCATTGACAGATATTTCGCTTGAAATACTTACAGGAACTATTTCCTGAACCTCGGATTCAGGCAGGGCTAATATTTCTTCCCTTATGACTCTCAGTCTGTTGTAGTATGTGTTCGTATTCAATCCTTTATTTCCGCACCATTCTTTTACTTTCAGACCACTGCTTTGACATTCGCTGATTTCTTCCCTCCATTTTTCATGTCTTATTTTTTTCTTCATATCTTTTATTTCCACTCGGCTGTCAGCTCCTTAAAACATTTTTTCAGAGCTATTTTACCATGCTTTTTTCTTTTTTAATAGGGCAGAGATTGGTTGGCGGTTACGAATAATTTTAAAAGCTAACTTGTGGGACACCGTGTTCCACATAAAGCAGAAAGGCAACTGTGCGGAGAAATCCGTATAGTTGCCTTTTTTGCTTACTTAACTGTTAGTGTAAGATATTGTTTATCTACTTTACTTGAATTATCCTTAACCTTTACACATATATCATAATTTCCTACATCTGTCGGCTTATATGTTATAACTGAATTTGAATTGAAATCCTGTATAGTTGACCAATAGGAAGATGTTGATTTTTTAGCATAAAGTGCGTATTTATAAGGTTCAATACCGTCTTTTGCAGAACATATTGCAACCGCTGTATCACCCTTATTTATGTTTGATGATGCAAGATATGCGTTGAGCGAAAGATTACTTATCGGCTGAGTAACATTTAAAGTGAAATATTTTTTATCAACTGTGTTATTCTTATCTTTGGCTTTGACGCATACATTATATGTCAATGCTTTCAACGGCTTGAAAGTGACTGTTGCATTTTCATCAAAGGACTGGACTTCGTACCAATTTGGATCATTTTCCTTTTTATAGTAAACTGCATACTGATAAGGAGATGTTCCGCTTGTTGCAGAGCATTTTACAGTTGCACTGCTTCCCAAGAGTATTGACGATGAAACAAGTGCCGATGTATTGACAACATTGTTTTGTATCACTTTTAAAGAAAGATATTTTTTGCTTACAGTTCCTTGGCTGTCCTTTGCTTTTATACATACATCATAGTCAACAGCTTTTGCAGGCTTGAAAGTTACTGTTGTATTTTCGGAAAAAGATTGTTTTGCTGTCCAGTTGGTATCTGTTTTCTTTTTGTAGTAAACAGCATATTGGCATGGGGCAATACCGCCCGTTGATGAACATTTTACAGTTGCATATTCGCCTAAATTTATAGATGATTTTGTAAGAACCGATGTATTCGTCAATGGTGGTACTTTCGACACATTGAATTTATTATATAATTTTTGCAAATCTCCGCTTTTGTCCTTTACTTTAACGCATATTTCATATTCCGTTTCATAAACAGGTTTTAAAGTAATCGAATTATTTGTACTGAAATTCTGTTTTGTAGTCCAGGTTTCATCAGTGGCTTTTCTGTAATAGAAAGCATAAGTATAATCACCGTATCCGCCTGTGGCATTTGCTGTCAAAGTTACGGAATTTCCTAAAAAAACATTTTTATCAGAAATCTTCAATTCCGCCCTAAAAGGTTCTATGACATTCACAGTCAGTATTTTTTCATCAATATAACCTTTTCTGTCTTTGGCTTTTACGAGTATTTCATACTCTCCAGCAAAACGGGGCGTTATGGAAATATATGTATTTCTTGAAAAATCCTGTGCTGTATTCCATTTGGATTCGTCTTTCTTTTTGTAGAAAACAGCATAAGTATAGTTGCCATTGCCATTTTCAGCTTTCGTATTTACAACTACAGATTTGCCTTGATAAATTGTGTCTGTACTTAAATATGATGTATTGGATATTTCATCTGTAACTTTGAAAGAAAGACTTTTTGAGAAGATAAAACCGTTTTCATCTTTGGCATATACTACCATATTATAATCTGATTTTTCATCAGGAATAAAAGTGACAGATTTGTTTGTGGTATAATCCTGCAGGACAGTCCATTTATCTGCATCTTTCTTTTTGTATTTTATGAGATATTTGCAGTTTAAATTATCATCTGACAGTTTTACATTAACGGTTATGTCCTCACCAAGACTGACCATACCGAAATCCAGCTCGGAATTATTGGTTATTTCATAAGCAGATACAAACGGAATATTATTATTGCCTGCAAATTTTTGTGCATAACTGTCCGCTTTTCCGTAAATCACAACATCAGGACAATTTTCAAAAGCAGTTTTATCTATGTTACTTACGCATGGCGGAATATATATTTTTTTAAGATTTTGGCAATTTGCAAATGCGTATCTGTAAATATTGGTAACTTTATTCGGAATCGTTATGACTTCAATATTAGAGCAATTATAGAAAGCGTATTGACCTACAGCAGAAAGTTTATTCGATAAAACAACTTCCTGCAAACTTTTGCATCCGTAAAACATACTGCCGTTTACGGAAGTCAAATTGTCGGAAATAGCAATCTTCTTTAAGTTTTCACAGCCGTTGAAAGCACTTCCCCCCAAGAAAGTTACACTATTTGGAATGTCAATTTCCTCAAGAGCGGTGCAGTTATGGAATGTCCATTCTGCAATACTTGTAACACCATCTGGAATTTTGATATTTTTAAGAGAAGTACAATCTTCAAATGCATATTTTTCTATCTTTGCCACTTTATTTGGAATAGCGATATTTTCGATTTTTGTACATCCTTTAAAAGCCCCCTCAGCAATTCTGTTTGTACTTGCGGGCAAAGTAATATCGGACAGATTGACACAGTTTTGAAACCAATATTTTCCAATGGCTGACAGGGATTTTTGAAAGTTTACATTTTTCAATTCCGTACAGTTTAAAAATATATAATTTCCGATATTTGTAATACTTTCAGGAATATTGATAGTTTTTAAATTGGTACAATCTCTGAAAGCATAGTCGCCAATTTTTTTAATGTTATTTCCGATTTTTATTTCTTCAAGCATAGAGCAGGAATCAAATGCCCTGTCATCTATGGAAGTTATTTGTGTATCGTCTGGAATCGTAAATACGCCCTTTTTTCCTACGGGACACAACAGCAGACTCCAAAAATAACTGCCGTCATCTAAAGAATTCTTTTTGTATATAACATCATCTATCACTTTATAATTGTCTGTTGGGAATCCCTCAATATTAGTCAAATTCGGACAATCTACAAATCTATCGTTACAGTTGACAAATGCCTTCTTCAAAATTACGTTTTTTAATTTCGGGCAATTAACAAATGCACCGCTTCTCACTTTTCCAA
>DBXL01000102.1:0-849 GCA_002309275.1 Ruminococcaceae bacterium UBA1213
TTGTCCATATTTTGAGTAGCAGGTCATCACTATGAAAAAGAGATATATAGCAGTAATCGTACTGGCAGTCATGTTAATATCGGCAGCGGGCTGTAATAATGAAGCACAGACCATGCCCGAAGAAGAAATTTCAATCGTAAGCACCGGACTTGAAAGCACAAATACAAATGAAAAAAATATTGATGAAGTGCTTAACGAGATAGGTCAGAAGTCCGACACAGAAAATACACAGAGCGTTCAGCAGTCAGAACAGGAAAGCAGTCAAAGAGCAACTATAAAGGAAAGAAGTAAAATGACAACTCCTGTACAGGAAAATTCCGTTGAAGAAAATAACTCGCAGATTTCCGAAAATGAACAGCCCTCTCAAACTCAGCAGGACATTCAGCAGTCAAGCGAAGTTAAAAAACCGTCAGTTTCAAATTCCAGTACGGTTACTGCAAATTACACTTCAAGTAAAAGCGGTATTCTTGATACAGCGGATATTTTCAGTGAACGTGATTTGACACAGACAGCCGACCTTTCCAATGCACAGAGTATCACCGTTTCAGACGGGCAGACTATCAACATAACCGAGGCAGGCATTTATATTATAAGCGGTTCTGCAAGCAACTGCACCATAAAAGTGAATGCCGACAAGGAAAGCAAAGTTCAGCTTGTTTTGAACGGCGTGAGCATTACAAATGACAGTACTCCTGCCATATACGTTGTATCGGCTGACAAGTGTTTTATCACGACAGCGGAAAATACAGAAAATACCCTTTCCGTGACAGGCACGTTTACTTCTGATGGCGATACCAATACAGACGCTGTTATTTTCTCAAAAGATGATATTGTATTCAACGGTCTTGG
>DBXL01000102.1:914-1716 GCA_002309275.1 Ruminococcaceae bacterium UBA1213
TGAAAGACAGTATCGAGGCAAATGACAGTATTGCTGTATGTGACGGCACGTTTACAATCAATTCTTCAAAAGACGCTTTCCACAGTGAAAATGATGATGATAATACATCAGGCTGGATATATATAGCAGGCGGTACATTTAATATAAAATCGTCAAGTGACGGCATACAGGGCACAAGTGCAGTGCAGATAGACGGCGGCACATTTGATATAAATTCATCTGAGGGCATAGAGGCAACTTATATACAGATAAACGGCGGCACAATCAAGATATATGCAAGTGATGACGGTATCAACGCCTCTAAAAAGAGTACGGCATATTCTACTCCGACGATTGAGATAAATGACGGTTATCTTACAGTAGAAGTAGGTCCCGGCGATACTGACGGCATAGATGCAAACGGTGATATAATTGTAAATGGCGGCACTATTGACGTAACGGCACAGATGTCCTCATTCGACTATGACGGCAAGGCAGAATATAACGGGGGTACAATCATAGTAAACGGCACACAGGTAGATAGCATACCGCAGTCCATGATGGGCGGCGGCAGAGGCGGCATGATGGGCGGAATGCAGAGAGGCGGAAGAATGGGCTTCTGATAATTCATAATTGAAAGAAAAAACCCGAACTGACGAGAAAATCAGTTCGGGTTTGTTTATTTATTCTTGTTTCGTGAACGAGGTGGAAAACCGTATAACTTCACTCTCCACTCTCCACACTTCACTCTTACTCTTTGGTGTCTTCAATGACTTTCTGAGCGACCATTGCGGGAGCTTCTTCATAGCGTACAAACTCAAAG
>DBXL01000102.1:1797-1921 GCA_002309275.1 Ruminococcaceae bacterium UBA1213
GTCTGCATACGGTCCTCTGAGGGATTCATGCCGAGTACACGTCCACGACGTTTTGTCACTTCGCCCATAACGTCACCCATGTTTGCATCAGGTACGGTTGCTTTCAGCATTCCAACGGGTTCCA
>DBXL01000102.1:2011-2271 GCA_002309275.1 Ruminococcaceae bacterium UBA1213
GAACCATCATAAAGTGTTGCTTTCAGTCCTACTACGGGGAATCCGGCGAGAGGTCCTTTTGAAATGCTGTCACGCAGTCCCTTTTCAACAGCAGGGAAGAAGCCCTTCGGAACGGCACCGCCGACAACTCTTTCTTCAAATATCATATCGTCACTTTCGCAGGGTGAGAACTCAATCCAAACGTCACCGAACTGACCATGACCGCCTGTTTGTTTCTTGTAACGACCTTGTACTTTAACAGTCTTTCTGATAGTTTCACG
>DBXL01000102.1:2359-4346 GCA_002309275.1 Ruminococcaceae bacterium UBA1213
CCCATACCGCTGAGGAGCATTTGATGAGTTTCGTTGTTGGTTTCAAATTTAATGGTAGGATCTTCTTCGCAGAGCTTGCCGACACCCAGAGCCACTTTTTCTTCATCGCCCTTTGTTTTGGGAGCGATAGCCATTGTAAGAGAGGGTGCAGGATATTCTATACCGTCAAGAACAACTTTTCTTGCAGGTGCACAGAGGGTATCGCCTGTATTGGTTGCAGCGAGTTTTGCAACGGCACCGATGTCGCCTGCACCGATATAAGCGGCATCTTCGAGCTTTTTGCCTTTTATTGTCATGACTTTGGCAATTCTTTCTGTATTGCCTGTTCTCATGTTGACGAGGGGAGTATCAGGGGATACCTTGCCGGAGATAACTTTGAAATAAGAAAGCTTGCCTACAAAAGGATCGGCGATTGTCTTGAATACGACTGCAGCAGGCAGAGCGTCATCTTTTACATTGAGTTCAACGGGATTTCCCTCTGTATCAAGAGCCATTTCACCGGCTTTATCTTCAGCAGTAGGTGCGAGCCAAATAAGACCGTTGAGAAGCTGTTCAATGCCGTAAGTCAGGAGAGCGTCACCGCAGAATACAGGGCTGATTGTACCATTCTTTACGCCGTGGCTGATACCTACAATAATTTCTTCAGGGGTGAACTCTTCACCGGAGAAGTATTTTTCAAACATTTCATCACTTGTTTCAGCAACAGCCTCATTGATAGCTGTTCTCAGACCTTCAAGTCTGTCACCCATGTCGGGAATGGGTACAACAGTAGCTTTGCCGTTTATATATTTATAAGCCTTGTATTCAAGAAGATTGACATAGCAGTCAGCCTGACCGTCAACGATATAGGGAACGACAACAGGGCATACAGACGGACCAAAAGAAGATTTCAGGCTTTCAAATACACGATAGAATCTTGCACTCTCATCGCAGAGACCGTTGACAAAGAAAACCTTTGTAAGACCTCTTTTATTAGCAGCTTTTACAGCCTTTTCCGTGCCGACACTGACACCGTTCTTGCCGGAAACAGTGATAAGCATGGTATCAGCAGCTCTTGCAGCCTCATACAGTCCGCCCTCAAAGTCAAAGAGTCCGGGAGCGTCGATGACATTGATTTTCTTTCCTTTCCACTCAACGGGAGCTACACAAGCTTGTACAGAGGTTTTTCTTTTGATTTCCTCAGCGTCAAAGTCGCAGATAGTGTTTCCGTCACTTACTTTTCCGAGTCTTTCCGAGCCTCCTGCAAGGTATATCATAGCCTCAGCAAGAGAAGTTTTGCCTGAACCGCTGTGACCGGCGAGGGCAATGTTAAAAATGTTTTTAGCGTTGTACTGTTTCAAAATGTTTGCCTCCTTGTAATAAAATACAATATTTTTAGTCAACTGTAGATAATTATATCCTAAATGTACATAAATTACAAGTGTTTTTTTTATTTCTTTATAAATTATCGGATATTTTTTTTAGATAATTATGCATAAGAAAAATCAAGGATTTGCACTAAGATGATTGACAGGTATTCACATAAAAACTCACTAAAATCATTTTGGATAGAAAAAACGTAGTCAATATGCACAAAAATTAACTAAAATGTTTTGTGAATAAGTAGATTGTAAAAAGCCCCTATTTGTACTATAATGTTGCATACATATAAGTGGGCGGAAGCCTTTGTTTATTTTATGCAAATATTTATAATTTTAATTGTTTATAATATATAGGAGATTATTTTCAAGGTTATTAAGGTGATTTCATGCGAATAATGAATTTGTTGAAAAATAACAGAATATTGAAAAGAAGTCTGGCACTGTTACTTTCTGTAATGGTGCTTGTTAGTGCTGTCGATGTACTCATGGTGTCTGTATTTGCAGACGGAAACGAGTACAGCGGTGATGCCTATACCGTTACAACAAATGCCATTAATTTCAATAACAGCAACGGCTATGTCACATATACCGTAAGACGCAAAAAGCCTGTATATAATTATGAATTT
>DBXL01000222.1:0-1512 GCA_002309275.1 Ruminococcaceae bacterium UBA1213
ATTTTATTCAAATTTGTAAAGCAAACGAAATTCACAAATTTATTTCAGGGAATAAATAAAATGCCTTTTATTTCCTAAAAAGAATTTTAATTTAAAAGATATTTCAAAAAATGTTATAAGAAAATAGTAATTTTGACGAGTGAATTTTGTTTTTTTGGAAATTACATACAAATTTTTATAACTAAAATAAGTAAAAACGCCAAATTTTATTTTCGTGATTTTTTACAATTAACTGTCATTCCAATTCATTGGATATGTGTATTTTTTAAACTTTCCTTAAAAATTTTCAAGCTTATTGAGGCGAAAATGTGTTTGAAATTCTCTTAAAATCGGAGCTTTTCGGGCAATAAAAAAATGAACAGAAAAAAGATATTTTTTCTTGTAAAAAGTGAAAATTTATTGTATGATATTAACATAATAATATGTCAGGAGAGATACTATGCGTAAAACGAAAATTATATGCACACTCGGTCCGTCAACAGATGATGAAAAAGTATTGCGTGAGCTTATGCTGAACGGCATGGACGTGGCAAGGATAAATATGTCCCACCAGACGCACGACACGCATAAAATCAAGATTGATGCTGTGAAGAAACTCCGCAAAGAGTTGAATAAACCTGTTGCGATACTTCTCGATACAAAAGGACCTGAAATCCGTACAGGAAATTTTCCTGAAAAGGTCATACTTGAAACGGGGCAGGAGTTTACTCTTACTACGGAAGCCTGTGAGGGAAATAAAGAACATTGTTCCATCACTTTCAAGAATTTGCCGAATGATGTTGAGGCAGGCAACAGGATTTTAATTGATGACGGTCTTATTGAACTCAAGGTTTTGAGTACAACCCCGTCTGAGATTCATTGTAAAGTCATCAACGGAGGACCTGTTTCCTCTCACAAAGGAATTAATGTGCCTGATGTATTTCTTTCACTGCCGTTCATGAGTGAGCAGGATAAAGCGGATTTGAAATTTGGTGTGGAAAATGATGTTGATTTTGTGGCAGCGTCATTTACAAGAAATGCAAATGACATAAATGAAATGAAAGCCGTTCTTGAAAGCTACGGCGGGGACGATATAAGAATTATTGCCAAGATAGAAAATAAAGATGGTGTTGATAATATAGATGAAATTTTGAGAGTGGCAGACGGCGTTATGGTGGCAAGAGGGGATTTGGGAGTTGAAATACCCATTGCAGAAGTGCCTATTATTCAGAAGATGATAATAAAGAAAACACGCAATTCTGACAAGCCTGTTATCACTGCTACTCAAATGCTGGATTCCATGATGAAAAATCCACGCCCCACCAGAGCAGAAACAACAGACGTTGCCAATGCGATTTATGACGGCACGAGTGTCATTATGCTTTCAGGCGAAACTGCTGCAGGTGCATTTCCTGTGGAAGCCGTCAAGACTATGGCAAACATTGCAGAGATAACCGAAAGCCATATTAATTATATAGACAGATTCAATCATCTTGATATACATGAAAGACCTGATGTGACATCTGCCATATC
>DBXL01000222.1:1635-3426 GCA_002309275.1 Ruminococcaceae bacterium UBA1213
GTATGGCGGCAGACGAATATGTCATGGGGCATAGTGCCTATCATGATAGAAGAAAAAGATAATACAGATGAATTGATTAACCATGTTATAACGATTGCACAGCAGCAGGAACTTCTGCAAAACGGCGATTTAGTCGTATTGACGGCAGGTGTTCCTTTGGGAATATCGGGAACTACCAATCTGATGAAAGTACATCTTGTCGGAAATATTCTTGTAAGCGGTCAGACGATAGTAAACGACCTTTCGGCACACGGTCATTTAATGGTCTGCAAGAGTGAAGAAGAAGCCCTTGCCAATTTCAAAGAGGGTGAAATTCTTGTTATCCATGAAACGACAAATAATCTTATTCCGATAATGAAGAAGAGTGCAGGCATTATAACAGAGGTTGACGGTATCAACTCTCATGCGGCAGTAGTGGGACTTGCATTGAATAAGCCTGTTATAGTTGGTGCGACAAATGCCACGCTCATTCTTAAAACAGGCACTAACTGCAATATTTATGCAGGAAAGAGCGTTGTCACCACCGCCACAACCAAATTTTAATTAGCGTGGAGAGTGGAGAGTGAAGAGTGGAGAGTGGAGAGTGAAGAGTGGAGTTTTTTGTTGCAGAGATTTTCGGAATGCCCAAAACAACTCCACTCTCCGCTTCCAACACTTCACTCTCAATGAAAGGTGTGTATATTGTATGAGTTTTGTAATCAACGGAAAAGAACTCCCACCTATTGCCATAGGTACATGGGCATGGGGCAGTGGTACAAATGGAAGTAAAATGGTTTTCGGCTCAAAATCAAATCCGGAGGCTCTCAAAGAGAGTTTTGATATAGCATTTAAAAGCGGTTTTACACTGTTTGATACAGCGGCAGTTTACGGCATGGGAAATGCTGAAAAACTTCTTGCAGAATTCACTAATGGAAAAGATTTCATTTTCAGTGATAAATATACTCCTATGAAAAGATTTTCTCCGGAACTGCTTGATAAAATGTACAGTGAGAGCGTTGAGAAATTCAATGGAAGGATACCCGATATATATTGGTTACATCAGCCGAAATATATAGAAGATACTCTGCCGTATTTCTGTCAAATGCAGAAAGAGGGCAAAATTGGCAGTATAGGTGTTTCCAACTTCAATTTTGAGCAGTTGCAGACTGCCAATGATATTGTAAAAGAGAATGGCTGTACGATTGCAGGAGTTCAGAACCATTTCAGCCTTCTCCACAGGGATTCCGATAAAAACGGTGTACTTGAATGGTGCAAAAATAATAATGCAGTATTTTTTGCATATATGGTGCTGGAACAGGGGGCTTTAACAGGAAAATTCAATTCCAAAAAGAAAATGCCGTTTTTTTCAAGGCGAGGCTTTGCCTATAACAAGCACCTTAAAAAGCTTGAACCTCTTTTCAAAGAACTTGAAGAAATAGGCAAAAAGCATGGTTTGACGGTATCACAGACCGCCACAGCCTATGCCATTTCAAAAGGGACTCTGCCCATAGTGGGCATAACAAAGCCTTATCAGGCGAAGGAACTTGCCAAGACAGCTTCTCAGACACTCAGTAAAGGTGAAATTTTACAGCTTGAAACAACAGCCGATGAAATCGGCATAAAAGTCAAAGCAGGCTGGGAATAAATATAAACAAAACCGCAGTTTTATTAAGAAATTGCGGTTTTGCATAATTTAGAGAAAAAATATAATAATTCTTTGTTTAAAATAACAGTTGAAAAATTCAAAAGTGTTTGCTATAATAATATCTGTTGTTATCCGGGTGTGGCGCAGATTGGTAGCGCGCTTGAATG
>DBXL01000022.1 GCA_002309275.1 Ruminococcaceae bacterium UBA1213
TTGTCCATATTTTGAGTAGCAGAATTGATATGAGTGAAAATAAAGGACTGCATGACGGGCATAGAAACAGAGTGAGAGAACGTTTTGTAAAAGACGGGATAGAGCATTTTTTTGACCATCAGGTGATAGAGTTTCTTTTGTTTTACGGGATTCCAAGAAAGGATACGAATGATATAGCACATAATCTTCTGAATAAATTCGGTTCTTTTTCGGGAGTGTTTGATGCACCTCTCGAAGCACTTCAGGAATGTGGAATCAGTTACAATGCAGCGGTACTGCTGAAACTGATACCGGCGGTATGTTCACGTTATTATCAGGATAAATATAAGAATGGTGAAGAAGGCTGTGATGATGACGGTGATGAAAGTATAGAAGAATTCATTCTCCCGCATTTTATAGGCAAAAATGAAGAACAATTATTATTGGTGTTGCTTGACAGTAAAGGAAAGCGTATTTTTTGTGATGTCGTGAGCAGAGGAACGACCTCTTGTTCCGATGTGAATATAAAGAAGATATTGCAATTAAGCGTACAGCATAAGGCAACCGGAGCCATTCTGGCACATAATCACCCCAGCGGTTCAACAATGCCTTCACCGAATGACATTGAAGTGACATGGAAAATAAAAAAGGCATTGAGAGCAGTCGGAGTGCATTTGCTGGAGCATTATATTGTGGGTGATATGAAATGCAGTCCGATGTCACAGAAAAAGGGCTGTGAAGATATATTTTATTGAAAAAAAGTCAGGCAAAATTTTCCGAAAAAATTGCCTGACTTTTTTTATGATTTTTCTTTTTTGGACTGAGAGATTTTTTCTTTTAATTTTTCGTTGCCAAAAATGAAGGCGATAGCAAAGCCTGCTAAAAGTGCGATGACTGCAAGACAGCCTTGTAAATCAAATTGGAAATGTGAATTATTGTATATGGAGAGGAGAGAACCAAGCATTAATCCAAGAATTCCCGCAAAAGTCATCTGAGGGAATTTTTTAAGGCATATGTCAATCAATTTTGCACCGCCGAGCAGTCCGAGTATAATTCCGAGACCGGCGGGAAGGAGTACCATGGCACTGTACTGGAAATTTTTGAAAATATCAGCGATGGCACCGAGAACAGTAGAATAAAGTCCGAGTATCATAAGAATCATAGAGCCGCTGACACCGGGGATAATCATGCACATAGCGGCAAGAGCCGAACCGAAGAATAAATATATCCAGTTGGCAATATCGAGCTGTATCTGAGAGGAAGAAGCACTTTCAGTATTGAAGAAAGACAGTGCTATCATAATGGAGAAAAAGAGGATGAATGGTATGATGGAAAACGGATTGAATTTTTTTGTTCCGTCTTTTGTGGTGAGGACTTTTTTGAATATCAGGGGAACAGTGCCGAGAATAAGACCGATAAAAAAGAGAAAAGTGGGCATGGGACAATTAGCGATGAGATATTTGAGAAGCTTTGAAAATCCGAATATGCCCAGACCTCCGCCTATGATAACGGGTATGAGGAAGGCAAGGCTTTCTTTAAGGTGTTTTTTGATTCCGATAACGGAATCAATGAGTTTGTCATAGATGTTTAAAATAACCGCCATAGTGCCGCCGCTGACACCGGGAATGATGTTGGCAACGCCTATGATACAGCCGTAAACGGCATAGAGAATAAATTTCATTTTGATACTCCTTTACATTTGTTTTCTGACGATTTTGTATTCATCATCGGGACTGTAATAAGAACATGATGACATACTGCCGGAAATGAATTTTGCATACTCGTCTTCATCGAGATTGACAAGACATTCATAATAGTCAAAGTCCTCGTTATAGACGTAGTTGGAACAGCTTTCACAGCCTGAAAATTCGGACATACTCTGATTCTCCTTTCTGACGAGTAAAATAGTAACATATAATTGAAAAGATTGCAATACAGAAAAAAATTTTTTGAAAAAACTATTGCAATTTCGGGAAATAGTTGTTATAATTAGCTGTACGCAAGTTTAAAGAGGAGGTGTGTATGTACTATGCCGAATATTAAGTCAGCAAAAAAGCGTGTAAAGGTTGCTGCTGCAAAGACTGCTGCCAATAAAATCGTAAAGAGTGCTTTGAGAACAAGTCTTAAAAAAGCAGAGGCTGCTGTTGAAACAAACGCTGCCGATAAAGATCAGGCTGTTCGTGTTGCTATCAAGAAGATTGACCAGGCTGCCGCAAAGGGTATTCTCAAAAAGAATACAGCTTCAAGAAAGAAGTCTTCATTGGCTCGCAAGCTCAACGCTTCTGCATAATTCAGGAAAAGTAATCATATGTTCGAAAGCAGGACTTTGCGTTCTGCTTTTTGTTTTCTGAAAACATCAGCCCTGCCGTGTGTGATAGCGGCAGGGCTGTTTTTGTGTCAGATATTGGTTTTGTCCACACTGGAGCGGTATTCTTTTGGTGTCATGTTATATTTTTTTCTGAAGATTCGGTTAAAATACGAAAGATTGGTAATGCCGATACTTACGGCGACTTCGGTGATTTGCATACGGGTAGTGACAAGAAGATTGGCAGCGATATTCAGACGATAATCATTGATATATTCAATGCAGGTCGTACCCATATATTTTTTGAAGAAACGCATAAAATAATGTTTGCTGAGGTCCACCTTTTCTGCAAGCTCGTCAATGGTGATGGGCTTGGCATAGTTTTCACTGATGTAGTCAAGAATGATTTTGATATTTCTGGTAGTGCTGTCTTTGATGACGGTGTCACCGCTGCGGCACTCAAAGAAGTGCTTGAACAGTACAAAAAACAATCTGTAAAGCTCCGATTTGATTTTTAGTTCAAAGAAATTTTCATGTTTGGAATACGTGGATATGATTTCAAGAACGCACTCCTTAAGTTCATAATAATGACTGTTATCAGGTGATATGATTTTAGGGGACAGATAATTTCCTTCCAGAAAGGGATTAAAGTATTTGATGGAACTTGCATCGGCAGTATTTCCTGTAAGCATACTGAAATCAAACATGATTGTTTTAAAGACAGACCTTTCATTTTCATACTGTCGGAAAGAATGGAGTACATAGGGATTGATAAGAACAATATCTCCCTTTCGTACATGGTAGTGCTCAAAATCAATACATTCTTCAAACTCTCCTTCTTCTACATAGACTATTTCCATTTCATTGTGCCAGTGAATAGGGAAAGTGGTATAGAAATCCGGCAGAACCGTTCTGCATACCACGAACGGCAGCAGAAAACTTCCTCTTTGCCCTGTTTCTTTAAGACTCATAAATTCTTCGTGCAGCATAAATTTCGCCCCTTTTTTGATTTAAGTTGTCCAATTTCGGATATTCATCTTTAGATGGGGTGCATACCACTCAAAAAGAGTGAATAAATATTCATTGCCAGACACACAGACCGCTCCTTAAGTGTATTATAATACTCTTTTGCCAAATCATCAATAAAAATAAAATGTTTTATATTAACATTATAATAGCTTTGTTTCATATTGTAAATACAAATATTTTATTTGTAGGAAATACAAGTTTTGTATTGTATAATTATAAAAAATATGTTATAATTGCCGTACGCAGTTTCTGCAGAGAAAGGAATGTATTTTTATGTATGAGATAGTAAGAAAAGTATCTTTGAATCCAACGGTATCACTGATGGATATAAAAGCACCGCTCATTGCCCGAAAAGCCGAACCGGGACAGTTTATTATTCTGAGGGCAAAAGAGGACAGTGAAAGAATACCGCTGACAATAGCAGATTTTGACCGTGAAAAAGGCACTGTCACGATTATATATCAGATAGTAGGCGGCTCGACAATGGAGCTTGATACACTGAATGAAGGTGAAAGCCTGCATGATTTTGCAGGACCTCTGGGAAAGCCCAGTGAAACAGACGGACTTAAAAAAGTAGCAGTCATAGGCGGCGGAGTAGGCTGTGCAATAGCCTATCCGATTGCAAAGAAGCTGTCAAGTCTGGGCTGTGAAGTGCATAGTATTGCGGGATTCAGAAATAAAGAGCTTGTCATACTGGAAGATGAGTTTAAAAAGGTAAGTGCAAAGCTTTGCATCATGACAGATGACGGCAGCTACGGCACAAAGGGACTTGTGACAAATGCTCTTGAAGAGCTGATTAAAGAGGGAAATCAATATGATGAAGTGATAGCGATAGGACCTCTTATTATGATGAAGTTTGTGTGTAAGCTGACAAAGGAATATGGAATAAAGACGATTGTAAGCATGAATCCTATTATGATAGACGGTACAGGAATGTGCGGAGGCTGTCGCCTCACGGTAGGAGGCCAGACAAAATTTGCATGTGTAGATGGTCCTGATTTTGACGGGCACCTTGTTGACTTTGATGAAGCAATGCACAGGGGAACTATGTACAGGGATTTTGAACTGCACGAAAGAGATAAGAATTGCAATTTGATGAAACAGGGGGACAAATAAAATGGCAGTACAGAGAAATATGGATTTAAAAAGATGTCCGATGCCGGTGCAGGAGCCTGACGTAAGAAAGAATAATTTTGATGAAGTGGCACTGGGCTATACTTATGAAATGGCGGTGAATGAGGCGAAAAGATGTCTTAACTGCAAGAATAAGCCATGCCGTACAGCCTGTCCCGTGTCGATAGATATACCTGCATTTATAGAGAGAGTTGCGAATGAGGACATGGAGGGAGCTTATGAGATTATATCGCAGTCAAGTTCACTTCCGGCTGTATGCGGCAGGGTATGCCCTCAGGAAAGACAGTGTGAAAGCAAGTGCGTCAGAGGTATGAAAGGCGAAAGTGTGGGTATAGGCAGACTTGAAAGGTTTGTAGCTGACTATCACAGGGAGCATTCCAATGAAAAGCCGAAAATGCCTGTATCAAATGGACATAGAGTAGCAATCGTTGGTTCAGGTCCAAGTGGATTGGCTGCCGCAGGTGACCTTGCAAAGCTGGGATATAAAGTCACTGTCTATGAAGCGCTTCATCTGGCAGGCGGTGTGCTGGTTTACGGCATTCCGGAATTCAGACTTCCGAAAATAATCGTACAGAATGAAATTGACAATCTTAAAGCTATCGGTGTGGATATAGAAACCAATATGGTAATAGGAAAGGTTCTCACAATAGATGAACTGTTTGAAATGGGAAATGAAGCTGTATATATAGGCAGCGGTGCGGGCTTGCCGAGATTCATGAATATACCGGGAGAGAGTCTGAAAGGCGTATATTCGGCAAATGAATATCTGACAAGAATCAATCTTATGAAAGCATATAAAGAGGGAGCTAAAACACCTATCATGCACAGTAAAAATGTTGCGGTAGTAGGCGGCGGAAATGTTGCAATGGATGCCGCAAGGTGTGCAAAGAGAATGGGGGCGGATAATGTCTATATCGTGTACAGGAGAAGTATGAATGAACTGCCGGCACGAAAAGAAGAAGTGGAACACGCAATGGAAGAAGGCATTATTTTCAAGACTCTGACCAATCCGGTGGAGGTGCTTGGAGATGACACAGGCATGGTAAAGGGAATAAAATGCATAGAAATGGAATTGGGAGAGCCTGACGCAAGCGGCAGATGCAGACCTGTTGAAAAAGCAGACAGTGAGTTTGTAATAGATGTTGATACCATGATAATGGCAATAGGCACAAGTCCGAATCCGCTTATCAGAAGCACGACACCGGGACTTGAAACCAATAAACATGGCTGCATAGTAACAGACGGCGACAGCGGTATGACAAGCCGTGAGGGTGTATATGCAGGCGGTGACGCAGTGACAGGTGCGGCAACTGTGATACTGGCAATGGGTGCCGGAAAGGCTGCTGCAAAGGCTATTGATGAATATATAAAAAGTAAAAATTGATTATTGACAAATTCATACATTTATGTTATAGTATCACTTGCAGAGTAAATTTGTGTTGCGTCAAGTGTCGGGTGAACGGGGAGTTGTCACCTGAACGAAAAGAGGAATTCTTGCGGTACACGGATTGCATCCCGCTGTAAAGGATAATATAACGGCTTATTATGCCTTTCTTATTATTTCAGGGAGCTTTGTGGATAATAGGAGGGTGTTTTTTATGGAAAAAAACAAGATGAATATAAAAACGTCTGTTCAGACACTGGCAGTGATGGCAGTTCTCATGGCAGCACAGGCAGTTTTAGGAATGCTGGAGATACATACAGCAACTATCAAAATAAGCCTGTCATTTATTCCCGTGGTGATAGCGGCAAGACTGTACGGAGGTGCAGGCGGTGCATTGGTGGCAGGATTAGGTGATATTATCGGCTGTATCGTACACCCTGTAGGAGCCTGGTTTCCGCCGATAACCTTGACTTATGCATTGTCAGGGCTGATATATGGACTGTTTTTAAAGAAGCATACAGATATATGGTTTGTGATACTGTCCGTAGGCATTACACAGTTTATCATAAGTCTTTTTATAACGACTATATGGATAGCATATTTGTCGTATAACGCAAATGACGGAATGTTTATTGAGTTTTATTTTACAAGAGTAGGAATGAGAATCTGGCAGACAGTAATAATGAGTGCAATACAGATAGCCCTGATACCGCCTATGCTCAAGTTGATGGGCAGAATAAAGTTACCGTTGTTTACAAGCTGAAAATATGATATAACCCCGACTGAGCAGTTGTACGAAAGTATAGCTGCTTTTTTATTTGACTGTTGGGAAATGATGTGATATGATATATGGAGAATAAAAAGGAAGTGTATTTGAATGGGAAAAATAAGGATAAAGAACAGCAGATTCTTGGGAACGGTATCCATGCCGCCGTCAAAGAGTGCAGCTCACAGGGCGATTATATGTGCCGCACTCGCAAAAGGCAAAAGTGAGATATTTCCGGTAGATTTTTCAAATGATATAAAGGCGACAATAGAGTGTATGAAATCTGTCGGAGCGGAGATAGAGTTTGATGGAAAGACTCTGACTGTTGACGGCACCAATACTTTAAAAAAGAAAAATGTATCTTTGGATTGCGGAGAAAGTGGTTCGACACTGAGATTTTTAATTCCGGTGTGTGCAGCAGGGGGAGTGAATGCGGTATTTTCGGGACACGGAAAACTGCCTGAAAGACCGATAGGCATTTATTTGGATTGTCTGCCAAAAAAGAATGTCCGGTGCAGAACAGAGGGCGGGTTGCCGCTTGAAATATCGGGACAGCTTGAAAGCGGTATTTATGAGATTGCAGGGAATGTCAGTTCTCAGTTTATTACGGGATTGCTTTTAGCACTGCCTCTGCTTGAAGGTGACAGTGAAATAATTCTGACAACGGCATTGCAGTCATCTTCCTATATAGATATGACAACGGATATAATGCATGAATTCGGGGTTGATGTGGAAAGGACTGCAGCAGGCTGGAAAATATCCGGCAAACAAAGCTATGAGCCGAAGGAATTCAAAGTGGAGGGCGACTGGTCACAGGCAGCATTTTTTATGACGGCAGCGGCACTCGGCGGAAAGATAGCAATAGATAATCTTGATGTCAATTCACGTCAGGGTGATAAAGAGTGCATGGAGATATATAGGAAGTTTGGTGCAGATATAAAGGAGAGTAAAGGAAATATTATAATAGAAAAAAACAAGCTTTCCGGAATTGAGATAAATGCGGAAAATATACCCGATATGGTACCGGCACTGGCAGTTACAGCGGCATTGGCAGAAGGTGTAACAGTGATAAAGGGAGCTGAAAGGCTGAGAATAAAGGAATGTGACAGACTTGCCGCTATGGCAGACGGTTTGTCAAAGCTTGGTGCGGAAATAAAGGAAACAAAAGACGGCTTGATTATCAAAGGAGCAAAAGCCCTGCATGGCGGAGAAGTGGAGGGATACAATGACCATAGAATCGTAATGTCACTTGCAGTGGCAGGCGCTTTTGCAGACGGAGATGTTATTATATCTGATATGGAAAGTATCAGTAAATCATATCCGGGATTTTTTGAGGATTACAGGAAATTGGGAGGAATTGCAGATGTCTGTATGGGGAAATGATATAAAAATATCAATATTCGGTGAAAGTCATGGAAATGGCATAGGAGTAGTAATAGACGGATTGCCTTCAGGTGAAAAGCTGGATTTAGAGGGGATATATTTGCAGATGGGCAGACGTGCACCGGGAAAGGATAAAGCAGCTACACCCAGACTGGAAAAAGATTTTCCCGAAATACTTTCAGGCGTACTGAATGATACGACAACAGGCACGCCGTTATGTGCAGTGATAAGGAATACGAATACACGTTCACAGGATTATGGAAATGTAATGGCGAATCCCAGACCGGCACATGGAGATTATACGGGATATGTAAGATATAATGGCTTTAATGATATAAGAGGCGGAGGGCATTTCTCCGGCAGACTGACAGCACCGCTTGTGTTTGCAGGTTCGGTGTGCCGTCAGATACTGGAGAAAAGAGGAATCAGAATAGCGGCTCATATATCTTCGATAGGAAGCATTGAAGACAGGAGATTTAATCCTGTAGATATTCCCGAAGAATTGACGGACAGGCTTTCAAAGGCTGTATTTGGCTTGATAGATGAAAGCAGAGAAAAAGAAATGCGTGAATTGATAGAGGAATGCAGAATGTCACAGGACAGCATAGGGGGGACAATAGAATGTGCCGTCACAGGAATGCCTGTAGGTGCAGGCTCGCCGATGTTTGACGGAGTGGAAAATGCAGTTTCATCAATAGTATTTGGCATACCGGCGGTAAAGGGAATAGAATTTGGTTCAGGCTTTGAGGGAGCAAAACTGAGAGGAAGTCAGAACAATGACGCATTTTACTATGACGGTGACAAAGTAAAGACAAGAACCAATCATCATGGCGGCATACTGGGGGGCATTACATCAGGTATGCCAATAATATTCAGAGTTGCCGTGAAGCCTACGCCGTCGATTTCACAAAAGCAGGATACCGTTGATTTGAAGGAACATAAGGACAGCGTGCTGGAGATACACGGCAGGCATGATCCTTGTATAGTAGTAAGGGCAGTGCCTGTTATAGAGGCAGCGGCTGCACTTGCTATGATAAACATACTTTCGGAGGTACATAAATTATGAGTTTAAAGCCAATCAGAGAAGAAATAGATAAGATAGATGAGCAGTTATCAGAATTATTTGTAAGGAGAATGGAGTGTTCGAGGAAAGTTGCGGAGTATAAGATAGAACACGGTCTTGAAGTGGTGAACAGGGAAAGGGAAGAGGCAGTGCTTGACAATGCAGCGGAAAAGGCAGGTATTTATGGTGGTTCTGCAAGACAGCTGTATGCAACTATACTGGAACTGAGCAGAGCATTGCAGTATGATATTACAGGCGGCGGAAATGCATTGAAGAATGAGATATATGCATCTGAGAGGGCTATTCCAAGAGAGGAAAATGTAAAAGTGGCGTGTTTTGGGGTAGCGGGTACATATGCCAATCAGGCAAGTGTCAAAGCGTTTCCGAATGGCAGAATTAATTTTTGTTCGACATTTCATGACGTATTTTCGGCAATATGCAGCGGTGAAGCGGAATTTGGAGTAGTGCCTATTGAGAACAGTTCAGCAGGTTCTGTTACAGAAGTGTATGACCTTATGCTGAAATACAGATTATATATATCAATGGCGATAGATATACCGGTGAATCATGTTTTAGCGGCAAAAAAAGGTGTTTCTTTGACGGATATAAGAAAGGTGTATTCACATCAGCAGGCATTATACCAGTGTTCATATTTTTTCAGAAATTACAGAAATGTGACTGCACAGACGTATATAAGTACAGCGGCAGCGGCAAAAATGGTATCTGAAAGCGATGACATGACACTGGGGGCAATATGCTCGGAGGAAGCGGCACAGGAGTATGGACTGGATATAATTCTTCGTGGTTTCCAGAATAATCCCAATAATAAGACAAGATTCATTGTCGTATCGAAGAAGATGTATATTTCGGAAAATTCGGGAAAAATAAGTTTGTGTTTTTCTCTTCCGCATAAAACAGGTTCATTGTACAGTGTGCTTTGCAGATTTGCGGTAAACGGACTTAATCTTACCAAGATAGAGTCAAGACCTATTTCGGGAACAGATTTTGAATATCTTTTTTATCTGGACTTTACCGGAAACATCAATGACAAGAACACGTTAAAATTAATATGTGCATTGTCGGAGGAGCTGACAGAGTTTTCATTTTTGGGAAACTTTGAAGAAATTATATATTAAGGGGAAAAGATTATGAAACTCAATAAGAATTTTCTTGTCCACAAGACAAAAAAGGAAGTAATAGTAGTACCTTCAGGAAAAGCGGAGTTTTCAGGGGTAATCAATGGAAATGAAACTTTTGGAGTCATTCTTGATTTTCTTAAGAAAGACATCACGGAAGATAAGATAATAGCAGAAATGCAAAAGATGTACAGTGATGATAATGGGCAGATAGAAAAAGATGTAAAAATGACGGTAAGCAAGCTTAAAGAAATCGGTGCGATAGATGACTGACAGAATAGTGAATTATGAAGAGTATATAGAGAAAAACGGGAGCCTGACATATACCAATGTAGGGACAAGCATGATGCCACTTTTACGGCAGGGAAAAGACCTTTTTACCATCACAAAGAGGAATGGTGAAAGATGTAAAAAAGGTGATGTTGTGCTGTATAAAAAACCGCCTAATAAATATGTACTTCACCGCATAATAGAAGTGCGGGAGAATGACTATGTGATATTGGGGGATAACTGCATTAATAAAGAATATGGCATAAAAGATAGTGATATTATCGGTATCATGACAGGCTATGTCAGAAACGGCAGGGAACACAGCATATCAGATAAAAGTTACCGGCTGTATTCTTTCTGGACAATGAAAACAATGGGAATAAGAATTATGCTGAAAAAGCTTAAATTGAGGATAAAAAAATTTCTGAAACCTTAAAAAAAATCTTTACAAGTCAAAAATATTGTGATATAATAATCAGCGGTTGATGCCTTTTTCTCGGTTTTCGGGATAAGCCTTTTGGAAATCCACAGCCGATTACTGAGATAGAGGATTGATTAAATTTTTATAAAAGGTGGATAAAAAATGTTAAAGTCCGAAAAAGAAGCTATTATCAAAGAGTATGCAACCCATGAGGGAGATACAGGTTCTCCCGAAGTACAGATCGCTATTCTCACCAAGAGAATCAACGACCTTACAGAACACCTCAAGACTCATAAGAAAGATCATCACTCCAGACGTGGTCTTTTCAAAATGATTGGTCAGAGAAGAAGTCTTTTGAGCTACCTTATAAAGGTTGATATTGAGCGTTATCGTTCTATTATTGCAAGACTCGGTATCCGTAAGTAAAAGAATGTTTCGGGGCAGTCGGTAAAATTTACAGGCTGCCCTGTTTGCATTAAATCAAGAAGTGGTTTCGGATTTTAGCAGTGAAACGAGAAAATAAATTTTTTATTTTTTGGTTTAATTGCTAAGCCGAAACACTCAGAAATAAGTTATTTTTGGAGGTAAAACAATGTTTGAGAATTACAGAGTGTTTGAAACAGATTTTGCAGGTCGTCCGCTGGTAGTGGAAACAGGAAAGACTACACAGCTTGCAAACGGTGCTTGTATGGTAAGATACGGTGAAACGGTTGTACACGTTGCAGTGACGGCTGCACCCAAGCCCAGAGAGGGTGTGGATTTTTTCCCGCTGTCAGTTGACTATGAGGAAAAGCAGTATGCACTCGGCAAAATCCCCGGAGGATATGGAAAAAGAGAAGGCAGACCTTCCGAAAAGGCAATACTTGTATCAAGAGTCATAGACAGACCGATAAGACCTCTTTTCCCGAAGGATATGAGAAATGATGTTTCGATAGTTTGTACAGTGATGTCGTATGATCCCGACTGTCTGCCTGAGATAGCAGCTATGGTGGGTACTTCCATTGCATTGAGTATATCGGATGTGCCGTGGAATGGTCCTATATCAGCCGTATCTGTGGGACTTGTTGACGGAGAATTTGTTATCAATCCCACAAAGGAACAGAGAGATGTTTCCAAAATGGCTGTTACGGTTGCCTCTACCAGTGAACGTATCGCCATGATAGAAGCAGGTGCGGACATAGTGCCTGATGATGTAATGTACAATGGAATTATGGCAGGTCACGAGGCTAACCAGAGTATTATTGAATTTATCAAGTCCATACAGGCAGAGATAGGCAAAGCTAAATTTGAATATCCGAGCAATGATCCCGAGCCGGAGATGTTTGAGGCTATCAAAGAATTCTCCATTGAGGACATAAAGTTTGCACTTGATACAGATGATAAGCTTATAAGAGAAGAAAGACTGAAGCCTGTATATGAAGCAGTGCATGAAAAGTTTGATGAAATATATCCCGAACAGGCTGAAAAAATAGATGAATGTCTGTATAAGACACAAAAATATGTAGTAAGACGCTGGCTTTTAGACGAGCAGAAACGTGTTGACGGCAGAGGAATGGACGAAATGCGTCCTTTGGCATCAGAAGTCGGCATATTGCCGAGGGTGCATGGTTCAGGCTTGTTTACAAGAGGTCAGACACAGGTTCTGACAGTCACAACGCTTGGACTTGTGAGCGACCAGCAAGTGATGGACGGAATTGATGACCAGACAACAAAGAGATATATACATCATTATAATTTCCCGTCATATTCGGTTGGTGAAACAAAGCCGTCAAGAGGTCCGGGCAGACGTGAAATAGGTCACGGTGCATTGGCGGAAAGAGCATTGGTTCCCGTCATTCCGTCAGCGGAGGAGTTTCCTTATACAATAAGACTTGTTTCAGAAATACTTTCTTCAAACGGTTCTACTTCACAGGGTTCCATATGCGGTTCTACACTGTCACTGATGGACGCAGGCGTGCCGATAAAAGCACCCGTTGCAGGTATATCATGCGGACTTATCACAGAGGGTGACCGCTGGATGACGATGGTAGATATACAGGGACTGGAAGACTTTTTCGGCGACATGGATTTCAAAGTAGCAGGCACGCATGAGGGCATTACAGCGATACAGATGGACCTGAAAATAAGCGGACTTACGCCTGAGATGGTGAAAGAAGCACTTTATAAGACACATAAAGCCCGTGATTATATACTTGATGAAGTCATGCTGAAAGCGATACCGGAGCCGAGAAAAGAGCTTTCAAAATATGCTCCGAAAATGCTTTCGACAGTGATTCCTGTTGATAAGATAAGAGAGGTTATCGGTTCAGGCGGAAAAGTGATACAGAAGATATGTGCAGAATGTGATGTCAAGATAGACATAGAGGAAGATGGACATGTATTTGTAAGCGGACTTGACCTTGATAACTGTAAACATGCTATGGATATAGTGAATACGATTGTGAATGATCCGGAGCCGGGCGTGATTTACAAGGGAAAAGTAACAAGAATCATGGACTTTGGAGCATTTGTAGAAATAGCTCCGGGAAAAGAGGGACTCTGTCATATATCACAGCTTGATGTAAAGCGTACAGAGAAAGTAACAGATGTAGTAAATGTAGATGATGTAATAATTGTAAAGGTTACTGAAATTGATGACAAAGGCAGAATCAATCTTTCACGCAGAGATGCTTTGATAGAGGTAGAGGGACTCAAGCCCGAAAAGGAAACTACCCCTGCACGCCGTCCCGCACCCCGTTCCAATAATTTCCGCAGAAACAATAATCATTGATGAATCAAAAACAGTGGTATGAATGAAGTCATACCACTGTTTATTGTATTTCATGCCTTATTTTTGAAAGGGCATTTTTTTCAAGTCTTGAAACCTGAGCCTGACTTATTCCGATTTCTTCCGCAACTTCGGTTTGCGTTTTTCCCTTGAAGAAACGCATCATAAAAATGGATTTTTCACGTTCATCAAGAGAATTAACGGCTTCCTTGAAAGCGATTTCATTAATCCAGTTTTCACTGCTGTTAAAGTCGCTGAGCTGGTCTATGACATAGATCGTGTCGTTGTCGTCTGAAAATACAGGCTCATAAATGGAGATGGGTTCAATAATGGCTTCAAGGGCGATAATTACATTTTCTTTGGGAGTACCAAGGATATTAGCAATTTCTTCCACAGTAGGCTCACGGTTATTCTGAACAGTAAACTGTTCTTTCACATTCATGGCATGATAGGCTGTATCACGCAGGGAACGACTTACACGAATGGGATTATAATCTCTTAAATATCTTCGTATCTCACCTATTATCATAGGGACACCGTAGGTTGAGAAACATACGTCTTTATCGGCATTGAAATTGTCAATGGCTTTTATAAGACCGATACAGCCTACTTGAAAGAGGTCATCGGGATTTTCGCCTCTGCCGTTGAAGCGTTGGACAACACTCAGAACTAAACGCAGATTTCCGTTTATCATTTCATCTCTGGCAGATTCAGACTGATGTTTACTGCCGGTGCGGATAATTTTTAGAAGTTCTTTTTTTCTTTCTTCGGAAAGGACCGGAAGCTTTGCAGTATTGATACCGCATATTTCAACTTTATTGTACATTTTGTGAGATACCCCCTGATTTGATTTTCAGATTTATTATTGACATACTCAAGGTAAAAAATTCAACAGAAAGTCGGCATGTACATTGGAGTACACGCCGACAAAAAGGAGTCACAAAATGTAAAAAAGTGAATTATTCTTCGCTGGGAGCACCTACGGGACAAGCATCTGCACAAGCACCGCATGAAAGACAAGCATCTGCATCTATTTCATACTTGCCGTCACCCTCTGCAATAGCACCAACAGGACATTCTGCTGCACAAGCACCGCATGAAATGCAATCATCTGAAATCTTATAAGCCATATTATTAACCTCCTTTACAATAAGTCTATCTATATTGTATCATTTTTGAAAAAAAAATCAATATACTTTTGACATTTTATTTGTATTCCCGATAAAATATTTTTAGGTATATTTGAACATAATGACAAAAAATACAAAAAGTGGTTGAATATAAGATAATAATATGCTATAATTAGTAAAAATTTTGGAAAAAACGGAGGTTTGATTATGCCGAAATGGTTAAAAGATGCGGTGTTTTATGAAATATATCCCCAGACATTTTGTGACAGCAACGGTGACGGAATAGGGGATATAAAGGGGATTATATCAAAACTGGATTATGTAAAAAGTCTCGGCTGTAATGCAATATGGCTGAATCCGCTGTTTGACTCGCCCTTTATGGACGCAGGCTATGATGTAAGAAATTATTATCTTGTTGCGGAAAGGTACGGCACAAATGAAGATTTGAAAAATCTTTTTGAAACTGCACATGAAAAGGGAATAAGAATTATTCTCGACTTGGTACCGGGACATACTTCTGACCAGCATGAGTGGTTTAAGAAAAGTCAGAAAGCGGAGAAGAATGAATACAGCAACCGTTATACATGGACAGACAGTGTATGGGAAGCCCCCCCGCAGTACAGGCTTATGTGCGGAATATCGGAGCGTGACGGAAATTATCTTGTCAACTTTTTCAGTTCCCAGCCGGCACTGAATTATGGATTTAATAATATAACGCACCCTGCATGGCAGCTTCCGCCCTCACACCCGGACTGCAAGGCTACAGTGGAAGCTCTGAAAGATATAATGAGATTTTGGCTTAATGTAGGCTGTGACGGTTTCAGAGTGGATATGGCAGATTCCCTTGTCAAGAATGAGGACGGTGAAAAGCCGGAAACCTGTAAGGTATGGAAAAATGTAAGGGAAATGCTTGATAAAGAATATCCGGAGGCAGCTATCATATCAGAATGGTGCAATCCGAAAGTTTCGATAGGTGCAGGCTTTCACAGTGATTTTTATCTTGACCATGATACCAACGGATACAGGATATTGTTCAGGGACAGGGATAAAGAAACCGGTGAGTGTACAGCCGTATTTTCAAAGAACGGCAAAGGTGATATAACCAAGTTTGTTGAAGAATATCTGAGTGACTTGGAGAATACAAAAGATAAAGGATATATCAGCTTTATAACGTGCAATCATGATACACCGAGAATGACAAGAATGTTTACGCCTCTTGAAGCAAAAATTGCTTATTCGTTTATATTCTTAATGCCCGGAGTACCGTTTTTATATTATGGTGATGAAATAGGCATGAAGTATATGGAAGGACTGAAAAGTAAAGAGGGCGGTTATCACAGAACGGGAACAAGAACGCCTATGCAGTGGAATAAAGGTGTCAATCTGGGATTTTCTTCCGCACCGTCAGAAATGCTGTATCTGCCTGTTGATCAATCTCCTGACGCAGTGACGGTGGAGGAACAGCTTAAAGAACCTGATTCCATATTGAATACGCTGAAGAAAGTTATTGCAATAAGACACGCCAATACAGATTTGCAGTCAGACGGAGATTTTGAGGTAGTGTATGCAGAGAAAAATAAATATCCGTTCATATTCAAAAGAGGAAAGTTTATTATTGCAGTCAATCCGACAGCCGAAAAACAGACAGCACCGCTTGCATTGGAAGGAACGTCTGTATTTACAATAGGCAAGGCGAGTGTTTCAGGCGGTACAATTGAGATGGAGCCTCAGACACTGGAAGTTATTGAGATAAAATAATATAATGTATTGACAGAGTATTTCGGTTTCTGAAAATCGAAATACTTTGTTTTGATTAAAAAATGGAGTGATATTTTTGGATCCATGGCTTATAGCTGGAATAATCATTTTGTTGGTGATGTGTTCGGCATTTTTTTCGTCAACGGAAACCGCATATTCATCGGCAAGTAAGATAAGGCTGAAAAACTATGCAGACAACGGCAATAAAAAGGCAAAAAGGGCTTATGAAATCGCCGAAAACTATGACAAGGCACTTGCAACGCTCCTTGTAGGAAATAATATTGTCAATATACTGGCATCGGCACTGGCAACTATATTGTTTGTATCGTTTCTGGGAGAGGCTAACGGAACTATTGCAAGTACGGTTGTGCTGACGGTTGTAGTGCTGATTTTCGGCGAGGTTCTGCCGAAAAATATAGCCATAGAAAACAGTGAAAAAATGTGCATGAGTTCGGCAGCAGTGCTGCATATTTTAATGGTGATACTTACGCCTGTAACATTTCTTTTACTTAAATTGAATTCTGTTGCCAAAAACATCGCACGGAAAGATGATGACAAAGAACCCACTGTTACGGAAGATGAACTTAAATATATAGTGGAGAGTATAGAGGAACAGGGAGTTCTGGAGGAACAAGAAAGTGATTTAGTGCAGTCTGCACTTGAATTCGATGAAAAGACAGCATATGATATATTGACACCGAGAGTTGACATGACTGCAATAGATATAGAAGATGAGCCGGAAAAAATAAAGCAGACGATACTAAAAGAAAGATATTCAAGGATACCTGTATATAAAAATAATGTTGATAATATAATAGGTGTTCTGCATACAAGGGATTATCTTGAACAGCTGTTAAAAGAAGAGTATCCCGATATAACTAAACTTATACAATCTGTATATTTCATCTACCGTTCCAAAAAACTGTCGTCACTGCTGGCAGACTTTAAATATAAACGTCTTCATATGGCAGTGGTAACGGATGATTACGGCGGAACAATGGGCATAGTGACAATGGAGGACCTGCTTGAACAGTTAGTTGGGGATATATGGGATGAAGATGAAGAAGTAGAAAATAAATTCAGAAAAATCAGTGACAGTGAGTATGAGATAGCAGGAGATATGAATATCAGTGATATGCTTGACCTGATAGACAAAGAGGTACGTTATATAGATACGGACAGTAAATTTGTCGGAGGCTGGGTGGCTGAGAGAATAGGCGACATTCCTGCAAAGAATGATACATTCCGTTACAAAGATTTGACGGTGACAGTAAAAGATGTTGAAGAACAAAGGATAAATACTGTAATAGTGCGTCTGGAATCACAGGATAAGGACAAAAAAGAAAAAGGGGATTAAAATTTTCATTCAAAACTACTTGAAAACCACAATATAATGTGGTATCATATACTAACACACACTATATATAGTGTATTGAGTATAATTTTTATATCGGAGATGGGAAAATGAAAATCATAAAAAGAAACTCCTCAGAGGAGAATTTTAATGGAGCAAAAATTGTCAATGCTGTTACAAAAGCCAATAATGCTTCTGAAAAAAAGTATCTTACCAATGAACAAATCAATGAAATAGCCGATTATGTCGAGTATAAGTGCGGTAAAATGGGCAGGGCTGTTTCTGTTGAAGAAATACAGGACATGGTTGAAGACCAGATTATGTCAAAGGGTGCCTTCCAGCTTGCAAGAAATTATGTCAAGTATCGTTATAACCGCTCTTTGATAAGGCATTCCAATACAACAGACAATAAAATACTGACTCTTATTGAATGCAATAACGAAGAGGCAAAGCAGGAAAATTCCAATAAAAATCCTACCGTCAACAGTGTACAGCGTGACTATATGGCAGGCGAGGTCAGCAGGGACCTTACCAAAAGAATACTTTTACCGCCTGAAATCAGCGAGGCTAATGAAAAAGGTATCATTCATTTTCATGATACAGATTATTTTGCACAGCATATGCATAACTGTGATTTGGTAAATTTGGAAGATATGCTCCAGAACGGTACAGTTATCAGTGAAACTCTCATTGAAAAGCCGCACAGCTTTTCAACAGCCTGCAATATTGCCACTCAGATCATTGCACAGGTCGCAAGCAATCAATACGGCGGTCAAAGTATCAGTTTAACACATCTTGCTCCGTTTGTACAAATATCCAGAGAAAAAATAAGACGTGAATTTCTTGCCGAGCTTGATGAAATGGGCTTGCAGATAGAGGAAGAAAAAATCAGCTCCATAGTCGAAGAAAGGCTCAGAAAAGAAATCACAAAGGGCGTGCAGACGATACAATATCAGGTTGTCACCCTTCTCACAACAAACGGACAAGCACCTTTTGTAACTGTATTCATGTATCTGAATGAGGCAAAAGACGAAAATGAAAAAAGAGACCTTGCAATGATAATAGAAGAAACTCTCCGCCAGCGTCATACAGGTGTCAAGAATGAAGCGGGCGTATGGGTAACACCGGCATTTCCGAAGCTTGTGTATGTGCTGGAAGAGGACAATATCACTCCTGACGGAAAGTATTGGTATCTTACGGAGCTTGCGGCAAAATGTACGGCAAAGCGAATGGTTCCTGACTATATATCGGAAAAAATAATGCTGCAAAATAAAATTGATAAGAACGGTGAAGGACACTGTTATACCTGTATGGGCTGCAGGAGTTTCCTGACACCGTATATAGATGAAAACGGCAAACCCAAGTATTACGGCAGATTCAATCAGGGCGTTGTCACGGTAAATCTTGTAGATATAGGCTTGTCGGCAGAAAAAGACCTTGATAAATTCTGGAAGATATTTGATGAAAGAATGGAGCTTTGCCATAAAGCCCTCAGATGCAGACATGAGAGATTAAAGGGTACACTTTCAGATGCTGCACCGATATTGTGGCAGTATGGAGCGATTTCCAGACTTAAAAAGGGCGAGCCGATAGATAAATTGCTTTATGGCGGATATTCGACTATTTCTTTGGGATATGCAGGCTTATGGGAATGTGTTTACAGCCTTATAGAAAAGAAGCTTACCGAAGAAGAGGGAAAACAACTGGGACTGCAGATAATGAGAAAGCTGAATGAATACTGTGCCAAGTGGAAGAAAGAGGAAAATATAGATTATAGTATCTATGGCACACCTCTTGAAAGCACGACCTATAAATTTGCAAAGGCTTTGCAAAAGCGTTTTGGTATTATAAAGGGTGTCACAGATAAAAATTATGTAACAAACAGCTATCATGTTCATGTAACGGAGAAAATCAATGCATTTGATAAGCTGAAGCTGGAGGCGGAATTTCAGACACTTTCACCGGGTGGAGCCATTAGTTATGTTGAAGTGCCGAATATGCAGAACAATATAGAAGCCGTTCTCAAGGTGATACAGTTTATCTATGAAAATATCATGTATGCTGAGCTTAATACAAAAAGTGATTATTGTCAGGTATGCGGATATGACGGTGAGATACAGATAGTAACAGATGAACACGGCAAATTGATATGGAAATGTCCGAACTGTGGCAATACAGACCAGAACAGACTTAATGTTGCAAGAAGAACTTGCGGATATATAGGCACGCAGTTCTGGAACCAGGGACGTACACAGGAAATAAAAGAAAGAGTTCTTCATCTTTCCAATGCAGTAATGTCGTGCTGAATCCATTGACGAAAAGAGGAAAGCCCGGTATTTTCAAGGGAATATCGGGCTTTTTATCCTAATGAGGAACAAAAAATAATGGGGGTGTTTTTATGCATATAGGGGAAATACTGACAGCGGATACGGCAAACGGTACGGGAATAAGATTAAGTATTTTTGTATCGGGCTGTACGAATCACTGTAAAGGGTGTTTTCAGCCTCAGACATGGGACTTTGAGTATGGAAAATTATATACGGAGAGTATAGAAAAATTTATCCTTGAAGAATTGTCAAAAAATTATTATGACGGTCTGACGATACTCGGGGGAGAGCCGTTTGAAAATTCCAATCAAAAAGTGCTTGTCAATCTGATAAGAAAGATAAAAACGGATATGCCTGAAAAAAATATCTGGATATACACGGGCTTTACCTATGATAAAGATTTGATTCCCGGCGGGTGCAGGTATATAGAATGTACAGATGAAATTCTTGACAGTATAGATATATTGGTTGACGGCAGATTTGTGGAGGACTTGAAAAATATACGTCTTAATTTCAGAGGTTCTTCCAATCAGCGTATTATTGATATGAAGGCAACAAGGAAAAATGGTGAAGTAAAATTATCGCCTTTAAATAATTGAGGCGTGTTTTCCGGGAAAAATACTATAGAAAGTAGAGTAAAGTAAGTGTTTTGTTCATAAATTATTCATAATTTAAAAAAGCCTGTCCCCAACATAAAAGGGGGACAGGCTTTCCGCTGTGTTTATCACATACTTCTTTCGTAGGCTTCAATCATTTTCTTGACCATCTGACCGCCGACAGAACCTGCCTGACGGGATGTCAAATCGCCGTTGTAACCCTGCTTCAGATTAACGCCCACTTCGTTTGCACATTCCATTTTGAACTGTTCCATAGCTTTTCTTGCTTCGGGAACGTTGATAGAGTTAGAATTATTAGACATGATTTTTCTTCTCCTTAAACTTTATTTTTCAGAACGGAATTTTTTTCACGGTGCGAATTTGAAATATTTTTTATCCGCACCGTGAAAATTACGGGTACGGTCTGTATATTCCAAACTCTATCTGAAAAATTTATTTCCGTCTGTGATAATATTATTAACAGATTTGATATTTATATTACAGTAAAACAGTGGAAATTTATGACGAATAATAAAAAAATTGCCTATTTACTTTCGTGCTTTTATGTGATAAAATACTATTACGGTAAATTTTGAAAATGGACGGTGATAATAGTGAATCCGAAAATAATCAATGAAAATACAGATGAACTGTTTAAAGCGATTCTTACATTAAAGAATATAGATGAATGCTACGCATTTTTTGATGATTTATGTACGGTTCCGGAGATAAAGGCAATGGCTCAAAGATATGCTGTTGCAAAAATGCTCAATGACGGTGAAATATATAATAAAATCGTTGACAAAACCGGTGCAAGCACAGCAACAATAAGCCGTGTGAACAGGGCTCTGACATATGGCAGTGATGGATATGTGCTGACAATCAACCGTGTGAAAAATGGAGGAGAAGGCTGATTGAGTTATTCATATTTTGCAGAATATTATGATGTTCTCACCGAGAATGTTGAATATGAAAAAAGAGCTGAATATTTTTTGGAGCTTTTCAAAAAGCACCGGCATAACACAGGTTTAACACTTGATTTGGCCTGCGGAACAGGCTCACTTACACTGGAATTATGCAGAAAAGGTGTTAATATATTCGGCTGTGATATGTCTGTCGATATGCTTTCCATCGCACAGCAAAAAGCATATGAAGCTGATAAAAACATCATGTTTATCTGCCAAAAAATGCAGAAACTGCAATTATTGAAAAATATAGATACCTGTATATGCACGCTGGATAGTCTGAACCATTTGCCATCAATGAAAGATGTACAGACAACTTTTAATAAAGTAAGTCAATATATGAATGATGGCGGAATGTTTGTATTTGACATGAACACGATATATAAACATAAATATATTTTAAGCGATAACTGCTATATTTATGATACAGAAAAAGTATTTTGTGCATGGCAGAATAATTATCACGAAAAGGATAATGAAGTGATTATAACACTTGACTTTTTTGAACGTGAGGGCAGGCTGTATAAAAGAAGCTCTGAACAATTTTCAGAAAGGGCATACAGTGAAAGCAATGTAAAAAATATGGCTTCAAATGCGGGATTTGACGTTGAGGCGGTTTATGATGATATGAGCTTTGACGGAATAAGAGAAAATTCTCAAAGAGCAGTATATGTATTAAGGAAAAGAGGAATTTTTAAATGAGTGACAGAATAATGAGATGCATCACAAGTGACGGTGCAGTTATGGCGGCTGCTGTCGATACATCGGACTTGGTATATACAGCAGCAAAAATACATATGACATCACCTGTGGCGACTGCTGCATTGGGCAGACTTCTGACAGCCGCTGCAATAATGGGAAATCAACTCAAACAGAACAATGCAAGCATAACGTTAAGAATAAAAGGTGATAACAGTGAAACGGGAGCAGTTATAGCAGTATCAGACAGTAAGGGAAATGTAAGAGGATATGTAGAAAATCCTGATTGCCCCACAGAATATTATTCAAACGGAAAATTGAATGTTGCCAAAGCTGTCGGTCAGACAGGCATATTAAATGTAATGAGAGATTATGGAACAGGCGAACCATATATAGGACAGGTAGAGCTGGTATCCGGTGAGATAGCAGAAGATATAACCAATTATTATGCAGCAAGTGAACAAATACCGACTGTGTGTGCACTGGGAGTTCTTTTGAATAAAGAAACGCATGAAGTAATGCTTGCAGGAGGTCTGCTTATACAGCTTTTGCCTGGAGCAGACAACACAATCATTGATAAAATAGAAAAAAATGCAGGTGAACTTGAACCAATGACAACTATGCTTGCGAAGGGAATGAGCATAAAGGAAATATGTGAAAAAGCATTGAATGGTTTTGAAGTTGAAGTTCTTGATGAAATGCCGATACATTATGCTTGTACATGTAGCCGTGAAAAAGTCATTAATGCATTTATCACCCTCAGCGACGAAGAAATAAGGTCACTTGCAGATGAAAAAGGTTTTGCAGAAGCTGTGTGCCATTTCTGCAAGAAGAAGCATAGATTTTCAAAAATGCAGCTTGAACAAATAATACAACAGAAACATTCAGAAAGATAAATTTGAAAAAAAGACCATCCTATCCGAATGGTCTTTTTTTGACGGCTGAATATTTTGTAATACATTGTAATATATTGTAATACGATGTAATTTTGTGTATTACAAAAAATAAAGAATGCAATAAGAATACGTCGTTTTTTCTCAATGTTGTTTGAAATTTCTGTCCCCAAAATCCTTTTTTTTACAGGCTAATGAATTATACAAAAGAAAACTTTTGTATAATTCGTTGCTTTTTTGAGTGAAAAGGGGCTTTTTCTATGTCTGAAAATGAAAAAAATTATGATTATAACGAGGTTACTTACAAGGAGCTTGCTCCTGTTCCGGCTCTGGAACTACCAGAGAATATAAATAACCGCCCCTATCGTTCAGATCAAGGCGGTTTGGTGTTTTTATTCGGCTGTCGGCTCAGCATCGGCGGCGGTGGCTTGCTCATCAGCAGAGAAGTTATCTCCAATCAACAATTCAAATTCGGCATAATTGCTAATAAAACACGTTGCAGCAAAGCACTCTGATACAGCATATTGCATAATACTTGCAGCAGCCGTTTCATTTTCTTCAAAATGTTTTAAATCTCTGATTTTAAACATTTTGCCGCCAAGTCAGGAGGGTTATATCCTGTGTCTTAATTTCCTGTATGCGATTTTTGCAATTAATTTTGCAATTAAATATATTACTAATCCTAATAAAAGCCACTGTACACACGGAATTAATAAAATATCTTTTGCACCGTTTATTAATGCTGGTAATAATTCATTTTTCAAAGTTTCTATTATCTGGTTCATTTCTTCACCACCTTTTAGTTTTATAGTTATTGGCTTTTGTATTTCTTCTCAATATCTTCAATATGCTTTTCTTTTATTTCTTGACTTACGTTTGTTAATGGTTCAAGTTTTCTTGCAATTTCGTCTATTTCCTCGTTGGTAAAAATATCTTGTTTATCTGCTATATCCTTGTTTATCAAGTCTAACAGATAATTTCTTTTTGTTATGGCATATCGGTCTGTATTCTCTGGGACTCTCTTCAATTCACATCTTTCAGAAAATACTATGTATGATTTCATTTTTGATGAATCTATCTGCAAGTATTCTGATAATGCTTTGATGTGTGTTTTATTCTGTCTTATAGGATTGTAAAATCTTTCTTTTGTATTCTTGTTTAACATTTGTGTCCATTGCTGTTGATTGTCACTGCCGAAGATCCAGCCGGAATAGTTTTTGCTCTCTATGACATATATTCCTTTCTTATGTGCAACTAATACATCAATTTCAGATGTGCTATCTTTGTAAGGAACATAAATATTTTGCAATGTCTTGTAATATCCTTTAAATCTAACACTGTTAAATAAATATTGCGTTAGATATTCCCCATATGCTCCTACATCACTGTTATGCTTTATGTTAAAAGCGAGTTTTTCAAATATACTTGGTTCTTCACCTATCAAATATTTAATCAGTCCCATTTTTAACCTCATTTCATAGTGATTTTGCCGTTTATTTGGTTCTTTACATTATTTATGGTTTTTTCTCTTTCTCTATCGGTTATCCCGAGCAAATAATCGGCTGATACATCAAAAAAATTGTATAATGCTTTTATCATCTCTATATTGGGTTCGCTGTAGCCTTTCTCACAATTCGATATGGTTTTTTGTGTTGAATGAATTTCTTTTGCTAATTGTGTTTGATTTAAGTCTTTATTTTCAAGGTGGTTATTTAATATTACATTTTTCTAAAAATTTCAGAGCATTCCATTATAAGCTCCACTGCCTGTTCAGGTCCATACACTGATGTATTGATACACATATCATAGTTTTTTGCACTTGTCCACTCATTATCAGTGTGATAAATGTAATAATCTGCACGATGTTTATTGATTGCCGATATAGCTTTCATTGCTTCATATTTTGAAACCGATAATTTATTCATTATGTTTTCTATGCAATCTATTTCATTGGCATATATAAATACCCTGAATACCTTATGTCCGCTGTTTTTCAGAATATAATCCGCACATCTGCCTACAATCACACAATCCCCATCATCTGCTATATCCTTTATAACCTCCGCCTGACGCATAAAAATTTCATCTTTTGATACATATTTATTTTTTTCCGACGGGATAAGGTCATCAAACATTTTCTTTTTCATGTCTTCATCATATTTTGCAAAATATTTCAAATCTATACCTGTTCTGCTTGAGGCAAGATATATGATATTTCTGTCATAATATGGGATATTCATTTTTTCTGAAAGCAATCTCCCTATTACTCGTCCTCCACTCCCATAGCTTCTTGATATGGTTATTATCAGATTTGACATTTTTTTACCCTCCATACGTTTTTTTCTGTTTACATTGTACTTTATTTTTCCAATTCGGTCAAGCTTTTTTTATGAATAGTTTTCTGCAAATCAGAAAATAATATTTATGTCAGAAAGGAGTTCCTGAACATGAAAAAGACTTTTTTAATAATTCTTGCGGCGGTTGGAATGACAGTCTGCTTTGCATCGTGCAAGACCAATACGAACAATTTGCCCAACGGCACTTATACCAATCAGGCATCTAATGCACGTCTGCCCAATAACGGCGAAGTCACCGACCGCAACGGTATCATTGGCGACAGTGACGACCTTGTTATTGATAAAAATGGAAATGTTTACAATGACAGGTCTGAAACTAATCGAGTGGGTGATACCGTAAACAACGCTGCCAGAAATGCAGGCGATATTGCCAACAACGCTGCACATAATGCAGGTGACATTGTAAATAACACTGCCGATAAAATCGGTGATACGGTTCAAAATATTGCCGATAATGTCGGTGATACCGTCAAAAATGCCACAAGATAAAAAAATCCCACCCTGCCGTACAGGGTGGGATTTTTTGGGGATTTATTCCTTATTATCCGCATCATCTTTTTTTCTTTTTCCGAGAGGATTGGATTTCATTGCTTCAATGGACTGTTTTTGAGATATATGGGTATATATCTGGGTAGTGACAAGATTTTCGTGTCCTAAAATATCCTGTAATACTCTTATATCTACACCGCCTTCCTGATACATCAGGGTTGCAGCGGTATGTCTTAATTTATGCACCGAATACCCGTTTAATCCTATTGCATTAAGATATTTATATACAAGTGCCTGTACCGTCTTGTTACTGATTCGATTATGATTTCGGCTTATAAACAACGCTTTTTTATCTTTTACTCCCTCTGTCGGTCTGACCTTTTTGTAAGCCTCTATTGCCTCAATACAAGCATCATTCAAATAGATGATTCTCTCTTTATTTCCCTTGCCACGCACTCTCAGCATTCTGTCACTGTTTATATCCGTCAGATTGATTCCCACAAGCTCCGATAAACGCAGACCGCAGTTTAAAAACAGTGTCAGTATGCATTCATCTCTTATTTTATTATCTCCTTCAACCGCTTTCAATAATTCTTCGCTCTGCTGTAAAGTCAGATATTTGGGCAGACTCTTTTTTTTCTTCGGGGAATCAAGCATATCCATAGGATTTTTTTCAATAATAAATTTCCGTTCTTTCAGGTGCCTGAAAAACTGATTTAAAACAGTAGTTTTTCTCGCCCTTGAAACAGCCTGATTGTTCCTGTCGCTTATGCAGTAATTGAAAAATTCCAGTATATCCTGCATTGTCACAGACTTCACAAGCTCTTCATCTACACCTGAAATGGATATTTCTTCTATCGGCGTATCATGGGGCACCATGCCTTTCATATACAGTATATACCGAAAAAAAGTTCTTAAATCACGATAATATTCATCTACCGTCAGTGACGCTCTGCCTTTCATATTCTGCATATAAAGCAAAAAGTCCTTGATTACAGCCGGCGATTCGTCAAGATATTCCTTTCTCAATGTACTTCTCCCCCACTGTACTATTTTGAATTACGGCTTATAAAGTCCGCCTACAATTGTATTTTTTCCCGCATCAAAAAGCTTTTTAATAGACTGTCCTATCTCATTCTTTTTTTCTGCACTCATAAAAGTCACTGCCCTTATCATAGAATTGTAAACTTCCCATTTTTTATTGGAAATGTCGTCTATGGTAGTTGCACCCGATGACTCCAGTGAATCAAATATGGAATCTATCAATATTTTCTTACTTTCATCACTCAGGGAGTCTATCCACTTGGTTGTAGTGGTATCCATAAATGCACTCGCTTGAGAAAGACTTTCTGCTTTTTGAAACTCTGTACAAATAACGTTCCATGTATATGGGTTGTGCTGGTCAAATCCCATTGCACTGCTTTTTATCACTTTACTTTTACTCTTACTTGAAAGAAGTATTCCTACGATAGAAGAATCCGTTATAATATGTTCCGTTTTGGCTATCACGGCAAGATATTCTTCCGAATCGGCAATCGTATTGTTAAATCCCGGACCATCATTTGAATAAACTTTCAATATTCTCTGATGTATTTCGGGATTGCAGAAGGCAGAAGCATATACAGCAAAATTTCCGCCTTTTGAGTGACCTCCTACTATTAAATCATACTTTGTTTTTTCTGAAATCGCATTAAGGTAATTGACCGCTTCACATTGACCTGCTGTTTTGGGAAGATATGACATATTACAGTCTTCATGCCAGCCTGCAAGTGTGTTATCTGTTCCACGATATGCTACATATGCCGTTTGAGCAAATTCAAATGTTACTGCAGAAAACTGCAGCTGTTTTTCAGCGTCTATCTTATTGACGTAATATTTCATCAATACATTTTTATATCTGTCCGAACAGGCGGCTCTCTCCAAAAGCGGTAACGGATTAATTATCATGCCGGACTGGTCATAACCTGCCTCTTTATATTTCCGGTACAATTCCGAAACAGAAGTGCCTTTTTCATCAATCAGCCCCTCCATATCAACATAGGCAAGCGTGGAAAATATGAGATTATCCACCTCATTAAAGGCTCTCTCCTCAAATTTTATATCCCCACGCCAATCAAGATAATCCAAAATATTCATTGTTCTTAATATTCCTCCTCCTGTTTACCACATATTATTGATTATCTGCATGAACTTAGCCCAGTCATACATACTATACACCGAGAAAAGTATGCATAAACACGATATAAACGTACCTGAATAAAACAGTATCTTGTTCACTTTACCGTGTGACGAGCATAATTTCAGGCATACGCCTTTCTTAGACGGCCATAATATTCTTACTCTCTTTTTATTGAAAATATCAATGATAATATGCGATAAAAATCCAAGACAAAAATAGGGTGCCGCAACAGGCAGGGCAATGCCTATACATGCGGTAAGCAGTACCAATGCAAGTATGGAGTGCATAAAAGACCTGTGTGAAGTACCCTTGCCGTATGCACATATACCTATAAAAGCGATTGTCGGAGCAAAAACCTGAGCAAACGTTTCATTCTGCATCAGTTTTTCCTGTATCCCTACATGAAACAGAAAATCTGCCAATATCACCGCTGCAACGATGATTGCAGAAAACATTGTTATTATATCAGCCCTTTTATGCGATTTGCTTGTACCTACATCAATATCACATATAAGTCCCCCCAATGCTCCTGCACCTATGCCTACAAGAAGCTCCGGCCACGTTTTAGGAATAAACACTGCAAGACCTGCAGCAACTCCTACTGCAAGATGTGTATGTCCCATCATTTTTTACATCCCTTACTTTCCCAATCATTTTTCATATAATTGTATCACTATCTGACAATTTATGCAATATTATTTCAAAGAAAAATAATAAAACGACCTCAATCGTCAACTGAGGCCGTTTTTTTAATATCAGTCTTCATCAGGTTCT
>DBXL01000225.1:0-2023 GCA_002309275.1 Ruminococcaceae bacterium UBA1213
TAAAAATTTCTTTCCGTCTTTTTTAAAAAAACTCTTGTAATTTCAGAAAAGGTATGTTATAATAATCGAGTAATTTGGAGAGTTGTCCGAGCTGGCCGAAGGAGCACGATTGGAAATCGTGTAAACGGCTACAACCGTTTCGAGGGTTCGAATCCCTCACTCTCCGTTCCCGGAGCCGCATGATACTTCATGCGGCTTTTCTCTTTACTTAAAAAAAATCAAGGATAGATTAATAAATTGTTTTTATAAGATACTAAATTTGTTAGCACATTTTTTAGAGATACGAGTTATAATATGAACATCAAAGGCAAACAAAATACTTTACAATAAATCGGAGGTACTCACTATGGAAAACAACAGAAATTTTGAAAACGGATTTGAAGGCATGAATGAACACGAAAGAACGGTTTATCCTGATTATACACAGCCCTCAGCAGATGAATTTGAAAAAACTCCCGTGCAGGAGGAAAAATATTATACCGCTCAGGAAATTCCCGTGCAGAATTATTCCTCAAATGAGGATACAGCACCCATTCCGAATGTTTACACCGACATTTACAGCACTACTCCTCAGCCTGTGACCGTCAGTGCAAAGCCTAAAAAAAGCAGAAAAAATGCTGCACTTGTTGCTGGCACTCTTGCTCTGGCACTCTGTGTCGGATTTGGCGGCGGTGTACTTGGTTCGTATGTCGGCGGAAACTCAAAAACAACCGTTCAGCAAAGCGGTACAAGCATTTCTGCCAAAACTACCGAAGGCAAAGACTCCGGCTTGAATATCATTCAGGCTTCACAGAGCAGCGGCACTCCTACAAACATTGAACAGGTCGTTTCAAAAGTAAAAGACGCTGTTGTGGAAATCACAACAGAGATTACAAAGTACGGCACTTTCTATGGACAGTACGTTGCACAGGGAGCAGGCAGTGGTGTTGTTATCTCCTCTGACGGCTACATTATCACCAATAACCATGTCATTGAAGACGCTACAAGCATTAAAGTAACTCTTACAGACGGAAATTCCTATGATGCAAAGCTTATCGGCACTGATGAAGAACTGGATGTGGCACTGCTTAAAATCGATGCTGATAACCTTACGGTTGCCGCTCTCGGCTCATCATCGGATTTGCAGATTGGTGAAACTTCCATTGTAATCGGCAACCCTCTCGGACAGCTTGGCGGCACCGTTACTCACGGTATCATCAGTGCATTGAACCGCTCCATTAAGCTTGACGGCAAGACAATGGAACTTCTCCAGACAGACGCTGCCATCAATCCCGGCAATTCCGGCGGCGGTCTTTTCGACTCGGAAGGAAACCTTGTAGGAATCGTTGTGGCAAAATCCACTAATTCCTCTGACGGAACTTCTCTGGAAGGTCTTGGATTTGCTATTCCTATCGACAACGTTAAAAAAATACTTGGCGACCTCAAAACAAAGGGCTATGTTGCAAGACCTGTACTGGGAATCAGTGCGGTAGATGTGCTTGATGACGCAACCGCATCACGCTACAATGTAGAAAAACAGGGTGTATATATCTACTCCATTACAGACGGCAGTGCTGCAGATAAAGCAGGCTTGATGGTCGGTGACTGCATTCTTAAATTCGGTGATACGCAAATCACTTCCAAAGATGTCCTCTCAAATGCGATTGCTTCCCATAAAGTCGGCGATGAAGTAAAAATTACCGTATATCGTGACGGAAGAGAACAAGTTCTGACTGCTGTACTCCAGGAAAACACTTCCGAATCCAATCAGAGAAACAGCAACAACTTCAATAAAAACGGCGGCAACTCCAACAACGACAGAAACAACAATAACTATGGCTATCCCGACAATATTGAAGACTGGATAAAATTCTTCAACTGATTTTATAAAAATAATTTGACATTCAATAAAAAATGGTGTATAATTATGGAAAGTAAATTTTGATTTTTTTCTATCTTTCTTTTCATAATTTTCTCCTCTTTGTGATAAGCCGCATTCTTTCGGGATTGCGGCTTATTATCAATTAGCAATTAGCAATGTGCA
>DBXL01000225.1:2136-3059 GCA_002309275.1 Ruminococcaceae bacterium UBA1213
CAATGTGCAGTGTGCAGTGTGCAATTTTTTAAATGAATGGAGTGATGTGCCGTGCGTACAGATAAAATCAATTATTATCTTGATATAGCCGAAACCGTTCTCGAAAGAGGTACTTGTTTAAGAAGAAATTACGGGGCTATCATAGTAAATAATGACCAGATTATCTCGACAGGCTATGTAGGGGCTCCCCGTGGCAGAAAAAACTGTATTGACATGGGTATCTGCGTGAGAGAAAGCCTCAAAGTCCCCAGAGGAGAAAGATATGAATTATGCCGTTCTGTCCATGCAGAACAAAATGCCATTATCCACGCCTCCCGTGAAAATATGATAGGCTCAACTATGTATCTCGTGGGAAAAGACGCTAAAACAGGGGCTTATGTCGAAAATGCCTCTGCCTGCTCCATGTGCAAAAGAATGATTATCAATGCAGGCATAAAACAAGTGATTATCAGAAATGCCAAAGATAAATATACAGTTGTCGAAGTTCAGGACTGGATAGACAATGATGAATCCCTCTCCGGCACCTTCGGCTACTGACTTCTATATTATTGCCTAATTTGAAAGGAAAAATTTTATATTTTTTGAAAATTTTTTCAAAAAACAATAGAAATTTTCTGAATTGTATGTTATAATGAATTTGGACAACCCAGTCAATTTTAAATATATAGGAGGTAATTTCCAATGGCTAAAAAATGGGTATATCTTTTCAGCGAAGGTAATGCTGATATGCGTGAACTGCTTGGCGGTAAGGGTGCCAACCTTGCAGAAATGACAGGTTTGGGACTTCCTGTTCCTCAGGGCTTCACAATTTCAACTGAGGCTTGTACTCAGTACTATGAGGACGGCAGAAAAATCAACGATGAAATTCAGGCTCAGATTATGGAATACATCGTTAAAATGGAAGAAATCACCGGCAAAAAATT
>DBXL01000225.1:3233-3439 GCA_002309275.1 Ruminococcaceae bacterium UBA1213
GAAGTCGGCAAGAAGTACTTTGAAGAACTCATCGACAAGATGAAGGCTGCTAAGGGCGTTAAGCAGGACGTTGAACTCAATGCTGATGACCTCAAAGAGCTTGCTAATCAGTTCAAGGCTGAATATAAGGCTAAAATCGGTGAAGATTTCCCGTCCGATCCGAAAGTACAGCTCATGGAAGCTATCAAAGCCGTATTCCGTTCATG
>DBXL01000225.1:3505-4782 GCA_002309275.1 Ruminococcaceae bacterium UBA1213
TCAATGGCATTCGGTAACATGGGTGATGACTGTGGTACAGGCGTTGCATTCACAAGAGATCCTGCTACAGGTGATAAGGGCTTGTTTGGTGAGTTCCTTACAAACGCTCAGGGTGAAGACGTTGTTGCAGGCGTTCGTACACCGATGAAGATTCAGGAAATGGCTGATAAGTTCCCGGAGGCTTTCGCACAGTTTGAAAAAGTTTGTGCTACTCTCGAAGAACATTACAGAGATATGCAGGATATGGAATTCACCGTTGAACACGGTAAGCTCTATATGCTCCAGACCAGAAACGGTAAGAGAACTGCAAAAGCAGCTCTTAAAATAGCAGTTGACCTCGTTGAAGAGGGTATGAGAACTGAAAAAGAAGCGGTTGCTATGATCGATCCTCGTAACCTTGATACACTTCTCCATCCCCAGTTCGATGCAAAGGCTCTCAAGGCTGCTACACCGATCGGCAAGGGACTTGGTGCATCTCCCGGTGCTGCTTGCGGTCAGATCGTATTCACAGCTGAAGATGCAGAAGCTTGGAATGCTGACGGTAAGAAAGTCGTTCTCGTAAGACTTGAAACTTCTCCTGAAGATATTACAGGTATGAAAGCTTCTCAGGGTATTTTGACAGTTCGTGGCGGTATGACATCTCACGCTGCCGTTGTTGCTCGTGGCATGGGTTCCTGCTGCGTATCCGGCTGCTCTGAAATCGCTATGGACGAAGAAAACAAGAAATTTACACTTGCCGGCAAAGAGTTCCATGAAGGTGACTTCATCTCCATCGACGGCTCAACAGGTAACATCTATGACGGTATTATCCCGACAGTGCCTGCTACCATCGCTGATGAATTCGCAACCGTTATGGCTTGGGCTGACAAGTACAGAAAGCTTAAAGTTAGAACTAACGCTGATACACCTGCTGACGCTAAGAAGGCTCGTGAACTCGGTGCAGAAGGTATCGGTCTCTGCCGTACAGAACATATGTTCTTTGAGGGCGACAGAATTGATGCATTCAGAGAGATGATTTGTGCAGATACAGTTGAAGAGAGAGAAGCAGCTCTTGCTAAAATCCTTCCTGTACAGCAGGGCGACTTTGAGGCTCTCTATGAAGCTCTCGAAGGCAATCCTGTTACTATCCGTTTCCTCGATCCTCCTCTGCATGAGTTCGTTCCCACAGAAGAGGCTGACATTGAAAAACTTGCTGCTGCTCAGGGTAAATCCGTTGAGAGAATCAAAGAAATCATTTCTTCTCTCCATGAGTTCAACCCGATGATGGGACATCGTGG
>DBXL01000124.1 GCA_002309275.1 Ruminococcaceae bacterium UBA1213
CGTTTGCCCAATTATCAAAACCATTCTTGTGAAGGCGTATTTTTTCACCAATTTCAATCGCTAAAAAATCATTATGCAAATCACATTCCACGTTCATTAAGTCAGACAATGCTTCTAATCCTTCATTGAATTGAAGTGCGGTTTTTAAGTCTTCAGCTGCTTCATCAAGATAGAAGTTAAATGCAAAATGTCTGCCACGAGCCAAGCGGGTATCATAGCAATCGTCTTTATCAACAGCAAGATTGAGATACGACAAACCTGTGAGAAAGTCAGATGTTTCGGCAGCTTTAATAAGCTCATCTGTTGATTGCCCTTTATCCTTGGCTTTTGTCATGATTTCTTCAGTGAGGGGATAAAAAGGCTTGCATTCAGCTTTGATAGAGTCAAGATATTTTTGCACTTTTGGAATAAATTCAGTTTGAGCATAAGCAGAATCAGCATACCATATTTGTGACTGACCCATTCCTTTGCCTTTTCCGGCTTTGCTTGCTCTTGGAATGATAAACGTTCTTTTATCCTCGTCTATGAGATAACAGTCTTGTTCTTTGGCAAGGAAGTTATAATCATATTCTGTGCCGCCTACCCAGAAAACCTGCCAATAGCGGAACATTACAGCGTTTTCATACCATCCGACTATCCTGCATTTATTACCGTTCGTGGCTACCCATATAACAGTGACATTATCAATTTGCGGTGAATTTTTCAGCTTTTCATCAAATCTTTCTATGTGCATTTCATCGCCATAGTGCATAACGTATCCATAGCATTTGTGATTATAGGGTGCGAAATTGAAAACCTCCATACCTTCGCCATTTTTATCAATGTATTTGCCTCCATTTTTGGGTTTGTCATCATCTTTTATACCATCATAGTATTTCATCCACGCTATTTCGCAAAAAATATAGTATTTCATAATGAGCCTCCTGTTTACATTTCAATATCAAGTTCAAAATCTCTTATTGTGTAGTCAAGAAAGTGCTGCCATTTTTGAAAATCGGGATAAAGATGTTCCTTTTGTCTGAATTCTTTTGGATGTCCAAAAAATTCCTGATGCAGACACTCGTGATAAATAATGAATTTTACAACTTCTTTCGGAATACTTTGGGAATTGAGCAGAGCATTGATATGGATACGATTTTTTTCGTGATAGAACATACCAAAATATGCTCCTACGGGGTATTCCGTCCAGCAAATTTCAGGTCTGATAAAATTTTCGGGGAGATTTTCAGATTGTTCCTCAATGACTTCTGTAAGCAGTTCATCAATGTTTTCCGTCATAGGTACAGGTGAAATGTGATAAGTTTCTTTGTCGATTTCTTCTACTTTGGTAAGTACAGGGATAATTCCCGATGGGAATAACAGACAATCTGTTATTCTCTGTTTATAATATTCCAGACTGCCGTAAAGACTGAGGATCAGTTCTTTATGCTGTTCAAATGTGTTTTCAATTAACCTGATAATCTCTTTATAAGGCAGATTGTCATTTTCTATTTTGAGTGCGATAGTGACGGGTTCAATTGAATGTTTTTCTTCAAATGATTTAAATTCGGGATATTCTTTTTCTTGTCGTATATATCTGAGAATGTTGTCAAGTTCGTTTTCAGCGGGAAGCATACCGAATATTCTGAAATATTTTTGAATTATATCAGAGGGAGTTGTGCCATTGTCTGAACAATACTGTTCGGTATCATTTTTGAATTTTTCATATCCTGCAAACTGATTTTCAAATACAATGACTTTTGAATCATTGCCGTCCTCGTCAATGACATCATACCAGCCGATAGGCAGAGTCGCTTTACGGTAATCTTTAAAAGCACCATTATATGTAATGCCTTTCACAATATCACGAATGGCATCTATCGGTATCAGATCGGTTGTAGTAGTGCTGTAAATAATTTCATAATTGGGTTCTTCTTTGCCTATCACAAACTTGGGATTCATCCAACAGGTAATGCTTGACCATTTATCGCAGAAATCAACTATATTGACGGTTTCTGTACCGCCGCATCCGATTCCTCTCATACCACGTCCGACCATTTGCATTAAAAGTACATCACTTGATGTAGGGCGTGTCAAAAATACTGTCTGAATATCCGGAATATCGCTTCCTTCGGTCAGAATATTGATATTGATAAGCACATCAATACCGTCCTCTTTGTCGTTATTTCGGAAACGCTCAATCGTTTTCTGATTTTCAGCGTCACTGATCATAGTATATACATAGCCGCTGCGGATACCTTTCTTTTTGAACATTTCATTCAATGAATCGCAGTGAATGGCATTGAGAGCAAAAATGATTGTCTTACCGTATTCTTTCTGATGTCGAATATATTCGTCAACGATAAATTCATTTCTTTCATTCGTCTTTGCAACCTTGTTGACCAGTGTTTCAGGAAGTTCGCCCCATTTCTGTATGTATTTTCGTTCATCAATATTGATCATGGTTTCAATATCAATATTGGTGTCTTTTGAGATATAATTTGGTCTTGCAAGAGTACCGTTGGCTATGAGTTCACTCATGGCAACGGAATATACGATTTTGTTGTTAAAGAGTTTCATCAGCATTCCTGTTGCTCTGTCTGTCATTCTGACAGGGGTTGCGGTAAGTCCGAGTAATTTTGCATCAGGGCATTTGGAACGGATTGCTTTGATGATACGTCTGTATGAGGGTGCAAGCGTGTGATGTGCCTCGTCAACAACTATCATAACTTTGTCCGAAAGTATGTTTGGCAGATAATCCGTATTGTTGCAAAGACTCTGTACAGTCGAAATGATAAGGTCATCATTCTTTTGCATAGCTCTGACAGTAGAGTGTTTGCCTGATATGCAGACCATTCTGAACTGTTTTTTGGAGTGATTATGTTCTTTTATAACAGGAGAAAACTGATAGAATTGTTCAGCCGCCTGTTCAAGCAGCATGGAACGGTGACAAAGCCATATAATCTGATAACCGCAGCTTACCATGTATCTCAGTAAAAAACAGATACTTGTTCTTGTTTTGCCGCTGCCTGTCGGCATGGAGAGAATGGCTGAACTGCCGTTATGTTTTATAAAATAATCTTTCATGGAATTAACAGCATTTTGCTGATAGGGAAAAAGAAAGATAGTATTTGATTCCGCAGCGGCAAGGTCAACTGTTTTCGGTACGGTAAAAAGGCTTGTATCATCTTCAACAACATTTTTTCCTGTGGAAAGGATGACTGAGAGATATGCGTCACATAAAGTTTGTGACATTCTTTTGTTTTTGAGGGAAAACAGCATATCTTCATTGGTACCTGCTTTTATGCCGCCGAAATTTATTTTTTGCAGTTTACGCACGACTTCGATAAGATAATTTGTACCATTCAGAAAATAATCCTCTATTGCAGTTCTGTATTTTCTGACAAACGAATCATCGGGATAAACGCATATCCTGTTGATGTACGGGATAAGATGTTCATATTCACTTTCGTTATACAGTGTTTTGGGCTTGTAATAAGCGGGTGTTTTGCTGCCGTAAACGATAGCTCTGATAAAATCATACGAGAAATTTTCCCATGAAAAAATTCTTTTTGCCATTAAGACCAGCTCCTTTTTATTTGATGTCTTTATTATAGCACCGTCCCACAATAAATGTATGACAGGCTGTCACGACTTTTATTCTGTAGCTTTTACAGCGAGTTTTGTCTGTTTACAGGTTTCAAAGAATTCATTGATATCATGCTTGTTTTCAATACAATGCACAACAACAGCGTCAAGTAAAACCCTGTCGGGATCGAGCGGCTGACTTTCAAGGGCAAATAATTGATCAGCTTCTTTCCTGTTTAATCCCAAACCGATAACAAATTTTGCCAGAGTAACCCTGTTGATTCTGCGTCCGATACCATCATTAAGACTTTTTCTGAATGAATTCATTTTGATATTTGTACGGCTTTCAAAGGCTGCATTTGTTAATTTTTTTTCATAAAGTATCCTGTCAAGCATTATTTTAAGATCATACATTTTTCTTTCATCGGAGGGAGGCAGTGAAGAAAGCTGATTTTTGGAAAATCTTCCGCTTATTTTGGGAAAGCTGTCAGAATACGGCTCTAAACCTGTTTTTTCAAAGGAATGGCTGATAAGATAATCCGGTGTGACAGTTGACATATAAAATTCATCTCCAAATCTTAAAAATTTTCATCATTATTATATCATAAAAATACTGATTTTAAATATAAATTGCAATTATATTGATAATTTTGTAGAAAATTATGCGAGAGATATGATATAATATAGAAAGCTGAAAAACAAGGATTATGGTTGGTGGATTTTATGCTGAAATAATACCGGTGTTCAGTAGGATATTTTTTGTAAAGAGGTCTGCACTATGGAAATTCGCAAAATTCAAAAATCTGATTATAAAAATATAAAAGCTCTTTATACGGGGGCATTTCCAGCCAATGAAAGAGCACCGTTTCACTTGCTCAGAAAAAGAGCAGAACAGGGCAGGGCTGACTTTTGGATAATAAGAGAAGAAGGAAAGAATATAGGTCTGGCTTATCTGGTGACTTATAAAGACCTTGCTTATTTATTCTATTATGCGATAGATTC
>DBXL01000104.1:0-1694 GCA_002309275.1 Ruminococcaceae bacterium UBA1213
TAGTCAAAAAGCGGTACAGGCTGTTTTGAAAGCACGGCAAGGGGTTTGTCACTTCCCATAGCGGCAATCGGTTCTTTGCCGTCTTTTGCCATAGGCAAAATGGTATTCATAACATCTTCATAGGTATAGCCGAATGCCTTTTGCAGTTTACGTTTTTCGGCTCTGGGGTGTTCCTCAACTTTGGCATTAGGCACTTTCAGATATTTCAGCCTTATCAGATTAGCGTCAAGCCATTCGCCGTAAGGCTGTCTTGAAGCGTAATATTCTTTTATTTCATCATCATCTATCAATCTGCCCTGAACGGTATCCACCAAAAGCATCTTACCGGGGTGCAATCTCTCTTTGCAGACAATTTTTTCGGCAGGTACGGGCAAAGCACCGACTTCGGACGACAAAATCAAGTTGTCATCATCAGTGATATAATAGCGTGACGGTCTTAAACCGTTTCTGTCAAGGACAGCTCCCATGATATCACCGTCAGAGAATAAGATTGAGGCTGGACCGTCCCACGGTTCCATCATGGTAGCATAGTATTGATAAAAGTCACGTTTTTTCTGACTCATAGCGTGGTTGTTGTCCCACGGCTCAGGAATCGTTATCATGACGGCTAAAGGCAAATCCATGCCGCTCATGACAAGAAATTCAAGGGTATTGTCAAGCCTTGCGGAGTCACTGCCCTCGGGATTTACTACGGGGATAACTTTATCCATTTCGCCCATGAGATATTCGGAAGTCATAGTTTCCTCACGGGCAAGCATTTTATCGGCATTTCCACGAATGGTATTGATTTCACCGTTGTGGACAATCATTCTGTTGGGGTGAGCTTTCTGCCAGCTTGGGAAAGTATTTGTCGAAAATCTCGAATGTACGATGGCGATAGCGGATTCATAGTCGCTGTCCTGCAAGTCAAGGAAAAATCTCCTCAAATCGCCTACAAGGAACATTCCTTTATACACGATCGTACGGCTTGAAAGCGATACAACGTAAGTATCTTCATTACTCTGTTCAAAGAAACGTCTTGCAACATAGAGCTTTCTGTCGAAGTCAAGCCCTTTTTTAATGCCTTCGGGACGGCTGATAAAACACTGCTGAATATTCGGCATACATTCACGGGCTTTTGTGCCCAGTACATCGGGCTGTGACGGTACTTCCCTCCAGCCTAAAACATCAAGTCCCTCTTTTTCGGCGATGATCTCAAACATTTTTTTAGCCTGATTGCGTCTTAATTCATTTTGCGGAAAGAAAAACATACCTACGGCATAATCTCTCTCTGCACCAAGCGGAATGGAACTTTCATTTGTCACTCTCTTAAAGAATTTATGTGAAATCTGAAGAAGTATTCCCACACCGTCGCCTGTTTTTCCTTCGGCATCTTTGCCGGCACGGTGTTCAAGGGTTTCAACGATTGTCAGAGCATCTTCAACGGTTTTGTGTGATTTCATGCCTTTGATATTGACGACGGCACCGATTCCGCAGTTGTCATGCTCAAACGACTGATCATACAAATTAACGGGCTTCATAAAAATAACTTCCTCTCATTTTTGGGATTACACCGCCTATTATAAAACTGTCACGCAAGTTTGTCAAGGATAAATTGCATTTCCGTTAAAGATTTATTCACATTCGAGTGAATTATTGGCTTTTACGGAATTATTTTTGAATAATTTGCAGGATTTCAAAAAAAAGTTGCAAAA
>DBXL01000104.1:1750-2645 GCA_002309275.1 Ruminococcaceae bacterium UBA1213
AGCAATGGTGCTTGCAACGTCTTTATACTTTCATAAAAAAGGAATGACAGGAGAGAATAATTATGGCAAATGTACCCGAAATGTTTGGCAGTATGGTATTCAACGATAAGAAAATGCAGGAAAGACTTCCGCTTACGACCTATAAGGCACTCAAAAAGACCGTAAAAAACGGTGAGCCGCTTGATATCAGCGTAGCGAATGCAGTAGCCAATGCCATGAAAGAATGGGCTGTCGAAATGGGCTGTACACATTACACACACTGGTTTCAGCCGATGACAGGCATTACCGCCGAAAAGCATGACAGTTTCATTTATCCCGTTGATGACGGTCAGATTATTATGGAATTTTCGGGCAAAGAGCTGATTAAAGGCGAGCCTGATGCATCAAGTTTTCCGTCGGGCGGTATCCGTGCAACATTCGAGGCAAGAGGCTATACCACATGGGATCCGACTTCCCCCGCCTTTATCCGTGACAAAACACTGTATATCCCGACTGCTTTTTGTTCTTATACAGGCGAGATTCTCGATAAAAAAACGCCGCTTTTGCGTTCCATGGAGAGATTGAGCAGCGTTGCCGTAAAGGTTCTTCACCTGCTTGGCAAAACAGACGTTACAAGAGTGACTACCACGGTAGGTCCCGAACAGGAATATTTCTTGATTGACAAAAAAGTTTATGATAAACGCCCCGATTTGATTTTCACAGGCAGAACGCTTTTCGGAGCACCTGCACCAAAAGGACAGGAATTGGAAGACCATTATTTCGGCTCTATCAAGACAAGAGTGGCTGCATTTATGAATGATCTGGACGAGGAATTGTGGAAACTCGGCATTTTTGCCAAGACAAAGCATAATGAAGTTGCCCCGTCACAGCATGAATTGGCACCGATTTTTGAAAC
>DBXL01000008.1 GCA_002309275.1 Ruminococcaceae bacterium UBA1213
TATATGTGGTCGGGCAATCTCAAGGCAATTGTTATCGTTACGGTGGCGGCATTGGTAGCCGTAGGCGTGAGCGTCATGCTGAAGCCCTATGTAGCCGACAGATTCAGAGTGATCGGAAATGTCTTTGAATATTCCGACGGCAAGGGCTATCAGCAGTCAAGGGCGTTGGTATTCGGTGCAAGCGGCGGATTTTTCGGCTTGGGGATCGGCAACGGCAATCTGCGTTATATACCCATATCGGAAAGCGATCTGATGTTCAGTACGATGAGTGAGGAAACGGGTTTATTTAATGTTCTGATCCTTGTCAGTGCAATTGCAGGGCTTGTTTTATATGCGAGATCCGTCACGGTCAAAAGCCGTTCCGTATTCTATTCGATGGCAGCGTGTGCGGCAAGCGGACTGCTTTTGTTTCAGGCGGCTCTGCATATATTCGGCGGTCTTGGCATCATACCCATGACGGGTTTGACACTGCCGTTTCTGAGCTACGGCGGTACAAGCATGATGGCTTGCTGGGGACTTCTTGCATTTATCAAATCGGCTGATGAAAGGACTTTTTACAGAATGAAGCCCAAAGCAAAAAGAGGTGAAGTGCTTATATGAATACCATTAAAAAAAGGTCAAATATCATACTTATTTTGACGATAGCATTTTTTGCGGGACTTCTTTATCACACAGTCAATATATTTGTCAATGCGGGGGACTGGGTAATCAATCTGAGGAATCTGCATTTGACTGCGGCAGGCAACCTGGACTATGCAGGAACGATATATGACAGAAACGGTAAAGTGCTTGCATACAGCAGCGATGGTGAAAGATTCTATAATGATGATGAAAGCGTCAGAAAAGCCTGTCTGCACGTTGTAGGCGATGACAGTACAGTGAATTTGTACAACTCCATACAAAATATATACCGTTCAGAGCTTATCGGATATAATTTTCTTTTTTCATTCGGAATGCCGAAAAATCTGAGAAAGGGAAATGATATAACTCTCACCATAGACGTGAATCTGCAAAAAGCGGCTTATGAAGCTTTAGGCGACAGAAAGGGTGCTGTATTTTTCTATAATTATATAACCGGTGAAGTGGTATGCATGGTAAGCACGCCTGCATATGACCCTGAAAATATACCCCCAAATATGAAAGAAGATGAAGCTTATGACGGTGTATATATTAACCGTGTTTTTTCGGGATTGTATTCACCCGGCTCTACCTTCAAGCTTATCACAGCGGCGGCAGGTCTTGAAAATATCAAAGATGTAGAAAAAGTTGTCTATCACTGCACCGGACATGATGAAATAGGCGGTGAGAACATCAACTGTGAATTTGCTATGGGAAACGTGGACCTTACGGGAGCAATCGTATATTCCTGCAACTGCTATTTCGGACATCTTGCCAGTGATTTGGGCAGATTTGCTATGACAAGACAGGCGGAAAAAATGGGCTTCAATAAAAACATCACATTTGACGGCTTTGAGTCTGCCAAAAGTGTATATAGTGTATTTGACCTGAATGAAAATGAATTTGCATGGTCGGGAGTGGGACAGGCAAACGTGCTTGAAACACCTGTGAATGTTGCAATGATTTCAGCGGCAATCGCAAACGGCGGTACTCCCATCAATCCGCATATTGTAAGCGGCATAAGCAACAGTGATTATGAACCCCCTCAGACTTTCGGAGATAACATGATGAGTCCCCAAACTGCCGATAAAATTGCAAGTATGATGGATAGTGCCGTATATCTGAATTACGGTAAGGGCAGATTCAGCAGTAATCTGGATGTATGTGCCAAAACAGGTACAGCGGAAGTGGCAGACGGAGAACCTCATGCATGGATAACAGGCTTCTGCAAAAATGAAGAATGTCCCCTTGCATTTGCCGTTGTCATAGAAAACGGCGGTTCGGGTTACAGTGAGGCTATACCCGTAGCGGCAGCAGTCCTTAATGAAGCGGAACAGAATTTATATAACAGTGACTAAAAGAAAAGCAGTCAGTATCTCAAAATACTGACTGCTTTTTTCTCAATCTTCAATTTTCCTTGCCTTGATGACTTTAAGACGAGAGAATTCTTCTCTGTCTTTTTCATCGAGTGCATCTGTGATAAATTTCACGGTTTCCTCAAATCTGGGTATCATGATATTTTTGAGTGCATTGGCACGTTTCTGCGTTTTTTTGATAGCGTCTGCAAGGCGGTAAACACTGTTTTCTACTTCTGCAAGGTCTGCCGTGAGCCTTTTGACCTCCCTGAAACACATATAAGCTTCATCAAAATTTTCATTTGTCGAGCCGAGTCCGTAAAATATCCCCTTTTCCTCCATGCTTTCATCTATTGTGACTATCGGAATTTCCACTCCCATAACACTCCTGTAGGAAAGTTTCAGGGAATTATCTGTAGGAATGGTTTTTGCAAGGTCGTCTATGTATCCCAAAGTGATATTTGCCTTTTGGAGTGCAAGATAAGCCTTACTGTATGTCACATCAATTTTATCCTGTATTTCTGCCGCTCTGTCAATCAGCGTCATCATTTCCCTGACAAGTATATTTCTTTTCTTGTCGAGAAGTTCATAACCATTCTTTGCCAGTGCGAGCGACTTTTTGAAAGTCATTAAATTGCCTTTTGTAGGCACTGCCTGTACTGCCATAGCATTCACTCTCCCTTTTTATTCAAGATTTCCTGTATGGAACATGATAATTGAAAGTGCCGTCAAAGGTGCGGTTTCTGCCCTTAAAATGCGTTTGCCGAGAGTAGCCGTCACTGCACCGTGATTTTCCAGAATTTCCACTTCATTTTCTCCGAAACCGCCCTCACAGCCTGTAAATACAGCAATTTTTTTATCAGAGGGTGTAATTATCTCTTTTAAGGGCTTTCCTCCGCCCTCGTAAAACATGATTGTCCTGTCGAAATTTCCGAGCATTTCGCCGGCTTCCTTCAGCTCGATTATATCATGCACTTCGGGTATTATCCCACGTCTTGACTGCATGGCTGCCTGATAAGCGATTTTTTGATAACGCTGTTGTTTCTTTGCAGCCGATTTTATATCAGGTCGTGATATGCAGCGGGCAGTCAGAACAGGTACTATTGCATGAACACCCAGCTCAACCGATTTTTGAATGACCGTTTCCATTTTATCGCCCTTTGTGAGAGCTGCAAAAAGTGTCACTTCCACTGTCGGCTCATTCATGCATTCATTTTCACTGACCACTCTCACCTGTACGCCGTCAGATGTGATTCTCTCTATTTTGCAGAGATGTTCTGTTTGATTCCTGTCGCATATCGTGATAACCTCACCGACGGACATTCTCAGAGATTTTGTTATATGTACGGCATCCTCACCTGTAATAAGATGAGTCTGCCCGATACTTTCCGCAAAAAACCATTCCATTTTTCCGAATTCACTCCGTTATTTCATTTTCTGCTGTGCATACAACCGCTTTATTTTGTCTTGCAAGCTTTCTGATAATGGTATTTCTAAGTTTCTGAAGCCTGAAACGGTTGTATCTCTGTATGAAGATGAAAGGCACGTTTCCCGCAACCGTTGCAAACGACAGTATAACAGATACTTCTGTAATTCCATTTATCCCAAACAGCACTACTGCAAATGCACAGTTCATTTTGTGATTCCACTCTCCCCGACACGTTTCCAAAATAAACCTGTCGAGATATTCTATTGAAACATCTTCAATATGCTCTTTGGAAAAGCCGTCTTTTCCGATATGCTGTGGCAGAGTGTCTTTCCACTTGTTGATTTTCAGAACGTCACTGTAAAATTTTCCGCCACGCTCCCATTTATGACAGCGGTACATTTTTCTTTGCGGAGAAAATATACAGTTGTCCAGAGAGATGCATACAAACAATACTGCATAGTGCCATACTACACCGAAAATGAAGTTGATGAAGAAAGCATTTACAGCAGACTGCTCTTTAAGCATAAAGCATTCCCCCTCGCTTATATTATAGTATTTTTTTACAACAAAATTGTTAATAAATTATGAACAAAAGGCTTTGGAAAAGCAAAAAACTTGTTATTATATGTATATGTGTAGTATAATATAAACATGATATTTAAGAAAGGGCTGATAGCATGGAAAAAGAGTTTCTTACGGAAGATTTGCCGAAAAAGCTTGTTGAGCTTCTCAAAGAAAAGGGACTGAAAGTGTCAACGGCTGAAAGTCTGACAGGCGGACTTGTTTCAAAGAGGATAACGGAAATTTCGGGAGCGTCACAAATATTTGAATGCGGAGTATGCTCGTACTCCAACAGGATAAAACATGAAATTCTGGGAGTGCCGAGTGAAGTGCTGGAAAAGTACACGGAGTACAGTGCAGAAACGGCTGTGGAAATGGCAAAGGGAATCAGACGTTTATCGGGTGCGGATATAGGCATATCGACAACAGGCATGGCAGGACCGACAGGCGATAATGTAGGACTGGTCTATATCGGTATCAGTACAGAAAAAAATACTTTTGCCAAAGAACTGCATTTATCAGAGGGCTTGCCCGATGAAAGAGAAAAAATACGTTTTCTTGCGTCATGCTATGCCCTGTACTACGCACTTGAAGAAATTGAAAATGGAAAATAGAAAAAACATGAACGGAACATATACCATGAAAAGTATTTGTTCCGCTGTTTTTTTCAAAAACTGTTGACAAAAATTTATAAATAGTGTATAATGATTTCGCAATGGTATCCGAAACGGTTCGCACTCCTGTAAACAAGCCAAAAATTGCGATTTTAGTAAAAATTCAAATCACAATTTCCGTAATTTAATGGAGGTTCGCCTAAAATGCCGTATGGTGCATTGAAAAGTCCCATGATAAACGGATTTTTTTAGCATATTTAAGGGTACTGTCACAACTCACACGCCCCATAGGGGACGAAACCTCTGAGGAGATAATAAATGTAATCGCTGTATTTATATTACAACCCGCACGCCCCATAGGGGACGAAACATGATACCATCTCCAAATTTCATACATCTTTTCGTCACAACTCACACGCCCCATAGGGGACGAAACGAGTTTGAACTGCATATACTGATAATCCGCCTGATTACAACCCGCACGCCCCATAGGGGACGAAACTATGCTCAAAATATCGGAATCCTCTCTCGCTTTAATTACAACCCGCACGCCCCATAGGGGACTTTTCAATGTGCAATGTGCAATTAGCAATGGTACTTTGCAGGAAGTTTGAGAAAAAGTCGTATGATTTTATATCATACGTTTTTTTTATTTTTGCATAAAAAAAGAGCAGAGTTTACTCTGCCCTATATTATTCACTTTTTACGATGTTCCGCTGTTTTTTTATGCAAAAAGCGGAGAGCGGATATATAACTCCACTCTCAACACTCCACTCTCACTTTATGCCGTCGGGGTTTTTGGTCTGGAAGTTCCATGTATCAATGCACATTTTATCAATGTCATACTGAGCTTTCCAGCCGAGTTCCGTATTGGCTTTTGTAGCGTCTGCATAGAATGCAGGGAGGTCGCCTGCACGTCTGTCGCCTATGACGTAGTTGAGTTTCTGACCTGTTGTTCTCTCAAAGGCATTGACGATATCCAAAACGCTGTAGCCGATACCGTTGCCGATATTATAGGCATTGATACCCGTTGTATCAAGGATTTTCGCCACTGCACAAAGATGTGCTTTTGC
>DBXL01000037.1 GCA_002309275.1 Ruminococcaceae bacterium UBA1213
TATGTATATCATATACTTGTTTCAGCCTGAACGATTTGATACTTCCCTCTGCACGTTTTTTGAATTCCTTATCCAAGTTTTCACAAAATTCAAAATCTATCTGTAAATTGTCAATAACCTCGCTATCTCCCAACCATGATTTCAGCAAGTCTTTTTCATTATGGTCTTTTGGTTTTAAGCAGAACTTTACTTTATCATCAAATCCCTCATCATGAGGATAAAGAATATCTTTCCGATTATCCAATTTCATTCTTGAATTGCAGACCTGACATGACGGAATAAAATTGAAAAGCGACAGTGCAAAAAGAGGATAATAGTTTTTAGGATAAAAATGGTCGAGGTCAGCTGTGGATTTATCATCACCGTTTTCATCAATATAATCCGTTATGTACTGCCTGTTGCAATAAGGACACGTCATCAGACCGAGAGATGACATAAGTTTATGCCTTAATCTGCCATTCCGTTTTCCTGAAAGAGTATCATAATTGATAATTTTTCTTATATCTTCATTTATGTCAGGAATTTTGCTTTCCCGACATAAATGAAGATAAAGAGCAATACCGTCTTTTTTTCTTAATTCTTCAAGGGAAGATGTAAGCAAATCATCTATACCGACTTTATATTCTCTGTTCTCCCATTTCAAAAATGCAAATTCAGAATTATTGTCGTTTTTTTCTATGACTTTACTCACAATTTCCTTGCGATAAATTTCCACGATTTCTTTCGGAAACCATTTATTAATCTTTATCATTTTTGTCACGTTCTTTCTGCTTTTTCAGAGATTCTATTTCCTTTTCAAAAAATCGTATTTTTTCATCAAGGCTTCGTTGAGAATCTTTTTTTTCTATGCAGATATAAAATTCATTCTCGAATTTTTGCCTGATAAATGGATCACCTATCATCATAATGCGTTTTTTGATGTATTCGATTTCTTCTTCGTTAATTTCTTTCAGGTCATGTATTCTCTTAAGAAGTTCTTCCAAATTTTCCTCCGCAAATGAACCGATACCCGAACCCTCCAGAAAAAATGTATCTTTGAACAGACTGAAAATATTTGCCCCGAAAGTTTCCAGACGTTCCTCTCTCGGCACGACTTTTGTACCGGCATTTTCTTCTTTTTTCAGATACAGCACATTTTGTTTCGGAATGTCCGACAGCATGATAGGCGAATGTGTGGCAAGTATAATCTGCACGCCAAAACCCTCAAATATCTGCTTTGCCACGTCCAACGTATCTTTCACATAATTTTTCTGCCACTGCGGGTGAAAATACGCATCTGCCTCGTCTATTAATAAAAGAATATCTCTGCGTTCTGAATCTTCAATCACTTTATGTATCTTATAAAATTTGCTGTACAGGTCAAGCATAGCAGTTTCACCAGATGACAATCCCCATGAAAAATGCAAAAATTGTTTTTCTCCTGCAATGTGGGGATATGTGTTCAGAAATCCCTCAATACTGCCCAATGGAACTTCCAAGCACCTTTTTTCTTCATTGATCACAATTTTCCTCTCGGTATCACAGAAGAACTTCAGAAACTCCTTGTACGGAGCAACATTAACAGATTTTTTTCCCTCCATAAACAGAAAAATATCATTAATTTTTCCATCTGTACTTTTCAGCCTTGTAAATGTATCCAAATCCATATACTTCAAAATTTCTTTTTTTTCTTTTTCGGAAACAGACATAAGAAAAAGCACTAACAATAATTCCAATATACTATTTTCAAATTTCTTTGGAGGGTGATATAAAACAAAGAAATTATCTTCAGAAGTGTTGCGTAATTTTTTTATTATCTCCAGCAAAAGGTAGTCAATGGGTGGTGCATAATCTTCTTCGCCGTTTTCCGAATTCTGCAGCGTCATACAAACTTTGTAAGGAATATAACTGCTGAATATTTCAAGCTTCTCCGGATATGTAAAAGGAAGTTTTATTTTTTCTGCACTGTTACTCAAAAAAAACGATTGCTGCTTAAGCTGATAAGAAAAAAAAGACATCATTTTCGTGTTGTCATAGGGATATTCCGATAAGTCTGATCTCATCATTCCCATTGTTGGGTAGTTGGTATTATCATACATTTCAAAATCCAACACCTCGGTTATATACTGACAATGATGCACATTGAACTGTTTCTTATGATCCTCTTCGTTCAAGACATCTTTATCAAAATCCTCCAAACGTCTTTGTACGCACAGCTTGTTATCCTTATAAATAATTTCCGTCCATTTACAGTCACGCTTTTCAATATCAAAATATATAAAAAACGGATGGGAGAATTCCGTCAATTCAAATCCTAAAATAATTTCTTCAGCCTCTATATTTTTAATTTCAGAATGACATATCGTAAATATCCTCTTTAGCAGTGTTGATTTTCCTGTGCCGTTATTGCCTACAATAGCATTTAATTCGATATTCTTGCCGAAAAAATTGTCTACGTAGTTTTTACTGTCTTTAGCCACCGTTAAAGTTTTTGTATCCTCATCAAAATGTACTTTGTATTTTGAGGAAAAATTGAACTCTGTTTCATCAAACCCCCTCAATTTAGGACTACAATAAAAATATATCAGTTTTTTCATATTTTTTTCCTCCGTTATTTTTTGTGGTCTTTGATGTAATTCAAAAGAATTTTCGCACCTTTTGCAAGTGCAAGCATGGGGTGTTCGATACTGTCCAATACTTCCGCTATAACCTCCAAAACTGTATCCGAACCGCCGAATAACTGTTCTCTCAGACTTTCCTCACTTTCGGCTATGCTGTCAAGGGTTTCTGTTTCATTACATTTTTTCAACTGTTCGGCTATGTTTTTTCTGATTGTACTCTTGATAGCTTCATCTTCGATTCCCTCATACAACAGCCAGAAATAATATTCAGGTCGTATCTGAATGACGTTACTGCCAAGCTGTATGTCGATATAACCGCCCTTTTCCTGAATGAAATTGCGTATTTTTTCATAAAGATTCGGATCGGGGACAGGTATGATAACTTTATTTTTGCGGTTGTCATAGCGTATGGAATCCTTGATACTCTCCAGTGACTTCCGCCAGTCAAATTCAACAGGATAACGAGCCTGTTTTTTCAGCTTGAGATTTTTCACGGCAGTCTGCTTGATACCGAGCATTTTCGCCATATTGTAGTCCGAACAGGCATTCATATCCAGCACATCACCGTTACTGTATTTATGTATCATGCCGTCCATCAGAATACTGAACATCAGCAGTTCAATTTCAGATTTGGGCGTTGCCCCGAAATTCCTGTTATAGAACATCTCCGCAATTTTATCAAAGGCTTCGGCTTTTTTCGCCTGCAACCCACCGATGACATTTCAATCTCTCCATATCTCAAAATATACTGATTTCATTATACTATGAACTGTTGCTCAATTCAATCTCTTTTGAAATATACAGTAGAATTTTGTGCTGTGGGTATGATATAATTATGCAGAGTATATATTCACAGTCCCGACAAAACGGACTTCAGCTTTGGTTCTCGTACTCAAGCGGAAAATACTCGCATAGTATTTTCCGCTTGGTGCCTGACTTGCCACAGCCGATTTCAAAATAGGATTATCGGAAATATTTTTGTGATGTCCGATTGCAGCTTTTCGGATTTTTGGCAGTGTAACCGTTCCGTTTTCAAGTTTGATAAAGAAATCATTGTGTTAAAAAATTATTCTATTGTTATAATTCCGTCAAATCCTGTTATTTTTCCATTCATTCAGACAAATTTCAATCTCACTAACGGGAATCATTACGCCGTAATAAAAGTCTTTCCCGTCAAGTGACAGGGAAGCTCCCGGAGTTATTCCCACAAGCTTCATATTTTCATTCAAGGCTGCTCCGCCGCTGCTGCCTGTCTGCATATAAGCGGTATGTTTCATGGCATTGCTTGGATGTTCTGTCAGTTCGCCGAAAGTTTCAATGTCCGATGTAATCGTTCCGTAAGAAACAGCAAACCATTCATTCTGCGGATTTCCAATGCACATCATTCGTTCTCCGTTTTGGGGATTGGAATCTGCCATTTCGATAACCGACAGGTTTTCATCTGCTGAAAAACGGATAACCGCCAAATCATCTCTGGTACTTATATACAGCACTTCTGCTGCATACATGGAATTGTATGCTTCCTGAGAAAGTAATGTCATATTGTCAAGACCTGGAATATCGTCTTTTTTCATTTCATTGTTCGTTGTGAAAACAAGTAATTGAGAATTCTCCGTACTGACAACGTGTGCCGCTGTAAGAGCATAGTATGCCCCGTCATGCTTGTCAAAAATAACCCCGCTGCCGCCATTAGTATATGCAATTTCACCGTCATGCTCCGATTTTGAGAATAACCCGATATTTGCCGAAAGCATACCCGACTTTTCAAAATCTGTTTTCATATCTTCATAGACTGCATTACGGTTATTATCTCCGCTTTGACAGCCCGAAATAAGCATTGAAATCAATGACGGAATTATCATCAAAGCGATTATCCTGCCGATCGTTTTTTGGTTTGCCATAACATGTTTCCCTCAATTCTTGCCGATAGTCATGGAAGTAATGATTTCATCAAATACATTCTGTGCCTGCTGTTCCTGTTCTTTGCGTGCTGCGAATTGTACGATATAAAGACACTTGCCAAGTTTGAAAATTATGATTTTTCCTGTTTGTGCAATGTCGCCATCATTGGAAGTATATTCAAAATTAAAACCGTTTGCTTTTACGCCGCATACATTAATACTTATATCCGATGTTCTTTTATATTCTTTGAGATTCCCTTTCAGCTTCTTCTCCATACCGTTCAGGACAGACTTGTCATCGGCAAGTACCGATGTCAGTATATTCAGCCTGTTCCATGCAAATGACATAATTATATGCTGTTCTGCGTTGCGTATGCCCGACATATTATTCGATGTACCAAAGTATTTTTTAAGTTCCTCACTGTCCATCAGTCCGAATCCGTCGGGATACTTTAATACAATTTCTTCGTTAATAACACTGTTATTCATTCTTAAAACTCTCCTTTAAAAATAAAAAATCAATTTATTTCATGGTATTACCCATAGAAAACTAAGTCCATTTTTTCGGTCAGAAAGATATTAGCTTTTCAGCAGTGATACCAAGCACTTTTGCTATATGCATAAAAGTAATCACATTAGGTATCCTTTCGCCACGTTCCCAACGGTAAACGGTCTGCACTGCCACATTTATCGCATCCGCAAGCTCCTGCGGATTCATTCCATTTTCCTCACGGTACTTTGTCAGCTTTGTTCCGATAATATTTTTACCCGAATACTGTGCCTGAAGCAGTTCATCGGTAATGTCGGAAACAGGATACCTTAGGGTTTCAAGTGCCCTCGTCAGCATTTCTGTGTTGACAGGCTTTACAAGAAAGGCACTTGCAACCGTTTTGTAACTGTCAAGAGCAAATTTCTCATAGCCTGTAATATAAATGATATTGGTTCTGGGCTTTATTTCAAGTATCTTTTTGGCAAGCTCTATTCCGTTGAAGCCTGCAAGGTCAATATCCATAAACACAATATCGAAAGAGTATTCCTTGAAAAGCGGAACTATTTCAGACGGACTGCTTGTGCCTAAACACATCGCATTGGGACACAAATTACTCAGTTCATCCAAAAGGTCTTCCACTATCATTGGATAGTCGTCTGCAATCAGTATTTTCATTCCATTTCCTCCTCGACTATCGGCAGAATCACATCTACCACTCCACCGTTTCCCGAAAAGTCGGTTTTCAGTTCTCCGCCGCATTGCATTTTCAGTCTTTTGGCTGTATTTTCAAGCCCGATACCGTTATGAAACGGCTTATACTCCTCGAAAGGAGTTTCCTTGCTGCCGCTGTCTTTTACTCTGATGATAATATGTCTGTTTTCTTTAAAAGTGCTTATCGTTATTGTCCCACTCAGTCTGCCAATGCCGTGACTGACAGCATTTTCCACAATCGGTTCCAGTGAAAGCGGCGGCAGTTTGAAATCCGTCATTTCAAGCTCATAAATCAATTTGATACTGCTGCGGTAGCTTTCCTGAACCATTGAGAGATATACTTTTACATTTTCAAGTTCTTCCATAAAAGGAATCAAATCTTCACGCTGAATCGCACCAATATGGGATTTGAGATATTTTGAGAAATCATCAATACTCTTTACTGCCTTTTTGCTGTCACGCTTTGCAAGCAGACGTATCGTTGCAAGGGCATTATAGATAAAATGCGGCTGCATTTGATTTTTAACCAATACGGTTAATGACAAT